>NZ_JAAUWR010000023.1:0-69512 GCF_014694495.1 Aliivibrio sp. S10_S31
GTGAAATTCTGCAGTTAATTGTAATTCACGAGAAAACTCAGACATAAAAAATCGGCCTTAAAATAAATTTAAGACCGATTATGAAGGCTGCCAAGGATCGTTCAAGTCCCTTAAACGATCGGCATTACAACAACTAGGTGGGCGTTTTATTATTTAATATACATTTAAGAACGTAACTCTGGATTACTTCTTGTTGCGGTTTTTCACTGCACCTAACAGACGCTTGCGTTGACGCTCTTGAGACATAGTTAGTTTGCCACCACGATCTTCAAATGGGTTTTCGCTATTCTGGAATTGAATACGAATTGGAGTGCCCATAATTTCTAAAGACTTACGGTAGTAGTTCATTAAGAAACGTTTGTATGAAGATGGTAATTCTTTCACTTGGTTACCGTGAATAACGATAAGCGGTGGATTGTAACCACCTGCGTGAGCGTATTTTAGCTTCACACGACGGCCACGAACCAATGGTGGTTGGTGATCATCTTGTGCCATTTTCATGATACGAGTTAGAACAGAAGTACCAACACGCTTAGTCGCAGAAACGTATGCTTCTTGAACCGATTCATACAAGTGACCAACACCTGTACCGTGTAGTGCAGAAATAAAGTGAATACGAGCAAAATCAACAAAACCTAAACGGCGATCAAGTTCAGATTTTACTTTTTCTTTCACATCGTTATCTAAACCATCCCACTTGTTCACAGCAATTACTAATGAACGACCCGCATTCAGTGCAAAACCAAGTAGACTTAAATCTTGATCTGAGATGTTTTCACGAGCATCAATAACCAATAGAACAACGTTTGCATCTTCAACGGCTTTTAATGTTTTAATTACAGAGAATTTTTCTACGGTTTCGTTAATACGGCCACGACGACGAACACCCGCAGTATCAATTAATACGTATTCTTGACCTTCACGTTCCATAGGAATGTAAATAGAGTCACGAGTTGTACCAGGCATATCGTAAACCACCACACGTTCTTCACCAAGAATACGGTTAGTCAGTGTCGATTTACCTACGTTTGGACGCCCAATGATCGCAAGTTTAATCGGTTGGTCCTGAAGGCGAGCAAAATCTTTCTCTGCATCTTCTTCAGTTAGCTCTTTCTCTTCGTCTTCAAAATCTTCAAATTCAGTTAAATCAGTGATTTCACCGTTTTCATCTTTCAAAGACTCTTCAACAAGCTCTTCCATAAAAGGAGCTAGAGCAAGTTCAAGTAAAGACGTTACACCACGACCGTGTGAAGCTGCAATTTGGTACACTTTGTTCATACCTAATTGCCAGAACTCTGCACTTGCAGCATCTGCATCAATACCATCGATCTTGTTAACAACTAAGAACGTTGGCTTTTCACGTGAACGTAAGTGTTTTGCGATGGCTTCATCTGCAGATGTTAAACCAGCACGACCATCAACCATAAATAGCACAACATCAGCTTCTTCAATCGCAGCTAATGACTGTTCTGCCATTTTAGTTTCAACGCCTTGTTCTGTTCCATCGATACCGCCGGTATCAATCAGAATGAATTCTTGCTCTTCTAATTTAGCTCGTCCGTATTTACGGTCACGAGTTAAGCCAGGAAAGTCAGCAACTAATGCATCCCTTGTGCGTGTAAGACGGTTAAATAGCGTCGATTTACCAACATTTGGACGCCCTACCAGAGCAACAACAGGAATCATATATACCTCTTTATTTAATCATAGGCATAGCGCGAGCTAATACCAATTTGATGATGGTTTTGACTGATTGATTACACATAAAGCCATCACCAAATTGGATTATCTTTCACTATCTAAAAACAATAAAAGGCCCCAAAACCAAAAGGACTTGGAGCCAATTCACAATTATAGCAAATAAATATTATTTAATTCGCATTTTTTTGATATCGCCTTCGCGAGTCACAACGAGGAAGCTGTCTTCAACTAAAATTGGAGAAACAGCAATACCATCACTGTCTATCTCTTGTTGAGACATAAACAGTCCAGTATCTCTATCTAACCAATGTAAATAACCTTCGCTATCCGCTAAAACAATATAGCTATCAATGATCATTGGTGATGTTAATTGACGATACTCTAGCTCTTCGTTGCTCCAAAGTTCAGTACCACTTCGAGCATCAACAGCAACAACGTGATCTTTTTCTGTTACTAAGAAGAGTCGCTTACCATCAGATGACATATTCATGGCTGATGAATAATTGCGTTTCCATACCGGTTGGCCGGTACGTAAATCCAACGCAATTAACTGGCCATTGTAGCCAATAGTAAATAGTCGCCCACCAAGGATCAGTGGTGATGCATCAACATCAACCAAACGATCAATTTCTGTTGCACCTTTTGGTGTACCAACTGGTTGTTGCCATAATAGTTGACCTTTTGAAATCAACGCTGCCGCTAAGCGACCATTCGACATGCCCCAAAACACCCCACCTGAAATGCTCACAGGAGCACTATCACCACGAAGTGTTAAGTTTGGTACTTCACTATTGATTTGCCATTGCTCCACACCCGTTTCTGCATCAAAAGCTATTAATGCTCCACGACTGGTATGAACCATGACGTAACCTTCATCAGCCAGTGGTTTAGCTAATACTTCACCATCTACCTTCTCACGCCATAACTCTTCACCCGTTTCTGCATCAAGAGTGATAAGCTCACCATTTTCAGAACCAATAAAGACTTTACCGTAAGTCAGTGTTAAACCACCAGATAATCGAGCGGTATCATCTTGCTCTAAATCTCTTTCCCAAATGGTCTTGCCATTTTCAGGATCCAGAGCTTTAACAAGACCATCTCGACTAGCAACGTATATTTTTTGATAAGCATATACTGGTGTTAGACGTGAAAAATAATGTCCAACACCATCACCAATTGAACTTGTCCATTCCGTTGTTGGTTCAAATTGATTCTGAACAACAGGAACCGGTGCCATTACGATTGTATCTTCTTCACTCGCACAGCCAAAAAGCATCGAGAAACCAAAGGTACATAACGCCGCTTTTTTTAACACCTTACGCATTCAGTTGTCCTTACTCAGCTAAATCATCCAGTTTCATTTGAACTGCTTGGTTCATGCCAGCTTGAAGTGCTTCAGTGTAAGAAGAACGAGCTGTAGCAATATCACCTTGACGAAGTGCAATGTCACCTTTTAATTCAGCAACACGAGCAGCCCAGCTTGCTGGTTTAACATTAGCTAATGTTGCTAATGCAGCATCAAAGTTACCTTGTTCTGCTTGAATACGAGCAGAACGAACTTGAGCCATTGCTGTTAATGATTCGTCTTTGCTGTTACTAGCAACCCAATTTAATTGCTCAAGCGCATTTTCAAGTTGACCAGCTTCTACTTGTACTTTAGCTAACTGAAGTGCCGCTAATGATGCATATTCACTGCTTTTATTTGCATCAATAAATGTTTGTGTAGATTCAACCGCATCTGCACCAGAAGCTTGTAACGCAGTTAGCGCTCTTTCATAGGCAGCAGAAGCTGTTTCTTTCGCAGTGATCTGTGATGATTGGTAATATTTCCAACCCAAGATTGCACCAATACCAACAACACCACCAATAACGACAGCCTTGCCATTTTCTTTCCACCAACTTTTAATGGCTTCAACTTGTTGTTCTTCAGTTTCGTAGGCTTCCACGTCCTATCCTCTTAAATCAATTCAGCTAATTTTGTGAATACGTCTGATTGTGGCAGAGTCACTTGCTCGCCATTACGTAAATCTTTAACGTTAACTGTTTGCTCTGCAACTTCAGTTTCACCTAGGATTAGGGCTACTGCTGCACCTGCATTATCAGCACGTTTAAATTGCTTTTTAAAATTACCACCACCGAAGTGACACATAACTCGTAAGCCTGGAACTTGTTCACGTAGTGATTCAGCCAGTTTCATACCAGCCATAAGTGTACCTTCACCAGCGGTTACCATGTATACGTCAACAGAGCGACGAACGTCTGTTAATTCTAATGTTTCCATTAAAAGAACAAGACGTTCTAAGCCCATAGCAAAGCCAACTGCTGGTGTTGTTTTACCACCAAGCTGCTCAACTAGACCATCGTAACGACCACCACCACATACTGTACCTTGAGCACCTAAACTTTCAGTAATCCACTCAAAAACAGTACGGTTATAATAATCTAAACCGCGAACTAAACGTTCATTAACTTGATATTGGATGCCAGCAGCGTCAAGTAGTTCACATAATCCAGAAAAATGTGCTTTAGAATCGTCATCTAAGTATTCTGATAGCTTAGGTGCATCACCTAAAATAGCTTGAACATCAGGGTTCTTAGTATCTAATACACGCATTGGGTTTGTGTGCATACGACGCTTACAATCTTCATCTAATACATCTAAATGTTGCTCTAAGAAAGCAACTAATGCTGTACGGTAGTTAGCACGAGCTTCTAGTGAACCAATTGAGTTCAACTCTAGACGGACGTGTTGATCGATACCCAGTTCACGCCATAAACGAGCTGTCATCATGATCAATTCAGCATCAACATCAGGGCCGTTTAAGCCAAAAACTTCAACACCTACTTGGTGGAATTGACGGTAACGACCTTTTTGAGGGCGTTCATGACGGAACATTGGACCCATGTACCATAAACGTTGCTCTTGGTTGTACAGTAAACCATTTTCAATTCCTGCACGAACACAACCCGCTGTACCTTCTGGACGAAGAGTCAAGCTATCGCCATTACGGTCTTCAAACGTATACATCTCTTTTTCTACAACATCAGTTACTTCACCGATAGCACGTTTAAATAGATGAGTTTGCTCAACAATTGGCATACGAACTTCGTTATAACCATATGCGCTGATAACGCGTTTTACGCTACCTTCAACTTTTTGCCACAATGGAGACTGTGTTGGAAGGCAATCATTCATGCCTCGAATTGCTTGGATTGTTTTAGCCACGTTTACTTCCCAATGGGTTTGTTTATATCTACTACCAATCAGTCGATCTGATTGATATCAATTTGGTTTTCTTTTGATAACGTTGCCGCTTTTGCGCGGATCTTTGCTTCTAGTTGATCAACAATGTTGTCGTTATCAAAGCGCTCTTTCTGACGTACTCCGTCTTCATAAAAAGCACTCTTACGGTTACTGCCCGCGATACCCATATGTGAAACTTCGGCTTCACCAGGGCCATTTACTACACATCCAATAAGAGAGACATCCATTGGTGTGATTAAATCTTCTAAACGTTGCTCAAGTTCATTCACTGTTGCTATCACGTCGAACTCTTGACGAGAGCACGTTGGACAAGCAATGAAGTTAATACCACGAGAACGAATACGCAATGATTTTAAGATATCAAAACCGACTTTGATCTCTTCAACAGGATCCGCAGCTAAAGAAATTCGTAATGTGTCACCGATACCTTCAGATAACAGCATACCCAAACCAACCGCTGATTTAACCGAACCAGCACGAGCGCCACCCGCTTCAGTTATGCCTAAATGTAATGGTTGAGCAATTTGTTTTGCTAATAAACGGTATGAATCAACCGCAAGGAAAACATCAGATGCTTTTACACTTACTTTAAATTGATCAAAATTAAGACGGTCTAAAATATCAACATGACGCATTGCTGATTCTAATAACGCTTCTGCTGTTGGTTCTTTGTATTTTGCTTGAATGTCTTTTTCTAATGAGCCGCCATTAACACCGATTCGAATTGGAATGTTTTTATCACGAGCACAATCAACTACTGAGCGAATACGCTGTTCATTACCAATATTACCAGGGTTAATACGTAAACAATCAACACCATACTCCGCAACTTGGAGAGCAATACGGTAGTCAAAATGAATATCGGCAACCAGCGGCACTGATACCTGTTGTTTAATTAGTTTGAATGCTTCAGCAGCGTCCATTGTCGGTACAGAAACTCGAACAATATCTGCGCCTACTTTTTCAAGTGATTTAATTTGAGCAACAGTTGCATCTACATCAGTAGTGCGTGTATTCGTCATTGATTGAACGGCAATGGGTGCACCATCACCAATAGGAACATTACCCACATAAATGCGAGTAGATTGACGGCGTTTAATTGGGGACTCTATATGCATGGAATCAACTCATTATTGAGGTAGGGTTAATCGTGCAACTTTACCTGCAGGGTATGCAGATAAATCAACAGGTTTGCCTTTGTAAGTAAGTGTTACCGCATTTGGAGCGCCAATAACTAACTTATAAGGTGCTTTACCTGTTAATTTTAGTGTTTGATTCGATTTTTTCACACCCGAGTACAGGCGATTATTTGAAGCGTCTTGTACTTGTAACCAGCAATCACTACTAAATGTAATAACAACATCTTCAGTAACAACAGCTTTTTCAGCTACTGGTTCTTCTTTTTTAGCTTCTACAGGAACTTCAGGAGCTTTAATGGTTTCTTTTTCAAGCGTTTTCGAATCAGTCTCTAGCTCTGAAATATTAGTATCTAATTGAAGCATTTCAGCCTCATCTAATGCTGGAGCTGTTTCTTCGGTTTGAGGGGCATCAGCTTTAGTTTCTTCAACTTGTTCCATTGATTTAGCGGTTTCAACTTCTGCAATTAATTCTGCATCATTGGCACTCTCTAGTTGTGCTTGCTCTTGCCACCACCACAATACTGACATACCTAAAATCAACGCAAAAATAACCCACGTTAGTTTCATAATACGGTTATCGTGTTTCTCTCTCTTCGTTTTGCGAGAAAAACTTTGCATATCATGTTGTTCTATTTGAGCTTTACCAAGTTGATCTAATGCATCAAGCACTTTTTGTTCAGGAACATTAACCACTTTTGCATATGAACGATAGTAACCACGGGTAAACGTGGCTAGTTTACCCATGTCAAACTGATCCGCTTCAATTTGCTCTAGCACTTCTACGCGTAAACGCAGTCGTGAAGAGATATCTTCAAGCGTTAAATTTAATTCTTCTCGAGCCTCTTTAAGCAATAGGCCAGGTGCGATAAATGTTTCTACTGTTTCTTCAATATGTTCTGTCGTCATGATTTATATAATTCTGATATTCTCGCGAGTCCGGATACTCTTTTCCCAGAATATTTGCGTATTTTTTAACTAAATGCGCATTGCCTGCTTTTTTTTCTAATTCTATGAGTAAGCTTAGGCTAACTGGTTTGTATCCGTACTTCTTATTAAATTTAAACAGCGAAATTCTCGGTTCGGAATAATTACCTTCGTCAATATTCAATTTAGCCAATTGAAGGGTCGAACGAATCCGATTCGGATCATGAGCTAACGAGCGCTCAAAATACGTTTTTGCTGTCACTTTATCCCCACTACTTAATGCACACATCGCTGCATTTTCATAACTTGCCGAGACAAGATAGTAGTAAGGTTGGTCTATTGCTTGAGTAAACTTCTCTTGAGCTTCCTCATATCGGCCCTTTTTACATAGAAAAACGCCGTAGTTATTTAATACATTACCATTTTTTGACGAATAACGTAATGCTCGTTTGTATGCCTTTTCAGCTAAATCGTCTTCTTCTACTTGTTGATAATAATAAGCGAGGGAGGTTTGAGAGCGGTAATAGTCGGGAGCGTATTGTACAGCCAGTTCCAAATTCTCGCGAGCTTTCATCATATCGCCCGCATTTAAGTAGCTTAATCCAAGTGTAATTCGAGCTTCAGCAGCTCGAATTACCTCTTCTTTGGTCATTTCATCGGCTTTGTCAACAGTGACGCAACCAGCACTCGTTAACAATCCAATCGTTAATAGTGCTGCACTCCATTTTCTCATCCTGCTTTCCCTTGCTGTAATACACCAAGATTAAACAGTTTTTACAGGGATTGCCTCACCTTGCTGTTTAACTTTAGTGCGTTTAGTTCTGTCGATTACATCACCAACTAATTGACCACAAGCAGCATCGATATCATCGCCACGAGTTTTACGAATTGTCACGGTATAGTCGTATTCCATTAAGGTTTTCATGAAACGATCAATACGTGAGTTACTTGGTTTCTTATATGGTGACCCAGGATAAGGGTTAAATGGAATCAAATTAATCTTCGCAGGCGTATCTTTTAGCAATTCTGCGAGTTGTCTTGCATGATCCATATCGTCATTAACATGATCAAGAAGAACATACTCAACCGTTACACGACCACGGTTTGCATTTGATGATGCAATGTAACGACGAACTGAAGCTAAAAACGCATCAATATCCCAACGATCATTGATAGGCATAATTTGGCTACGAAGTTCATCAGTTGGTGCATGCAGCGAAATCGCTAATGCAACATCAATTTTGCCTGTCATTTGGTCAAGACCAGAAACAACACCTGATGTAGAAACCGTTACACGACGCTTAGATAGAGCAAAACCTAAATCATCTAGCATAATTTCTAATGCAGGAATTAGGTTTTTCATGTTAAGTAATGGCTCACCCATCCCCATCATTACTACATTAGTAATTGGACGACGACCCGTTTCTTTTTCTAGACCAATTTCACGAGCTGCACGCCAGATTTGACCCACAATCTCAGAAACTTTTAGGTTACGGTTAAAGCCTTGTTGAGCTGTTGAACAGAATTTACACTCTAATGCACAACCAACCTGTGAAGATACACAAAGCGTTGCACGGTCACCATCTGGGATGTATACCGTTTCTACGTCTTGATCGCCAACTTTCATCGCCCACTTAATCGTGCCATCAGATGAATGTTGTGCTTCTGATACGTAAGGTGCGCGAATTTCACACTTGTGCTTTAGTTTTTCACGAAGCTTTTTATTGATGTTGTTCATTTGATCGAAGTCATCACAACCAAAGTGATACATCCACTTCATTACTTGATCTGCACGGAAGGCTTTCTCTCCTAATTCCTCAGAAAAAAATGCTCGAAGTCCTTTACGATCAAAGTCCAGTAGATTGATTTTAGCTGTAGTCATGTTGCCTCTCTGATAAATGACATCACCGCGAATATGGGCGCAGAATTGTACAGCCTTTGAGAGGATATTACTAGAGGTTCGAGGTTCGAGGTTCGAGGTTCGAGGTTCGAGGTTCGAGGTTCGAGGTTCGAGGTTCGAGGTTCGAGGTTCGAGGTTCGAGTAAGAGAATGTAGAGTATCTACAAAAAAGAAAACTGATTCTGAAATTAATTACAATGCTCGAGCTTTCAACAAAACAAGCTCCCTTTATTCTTTAGGGAGCTTGCGAACGTTCTAGGCTCTCGTCCCCATTATTCCACTGGACGTGGGCAGATTTCATCTTCAGCAAAGAAATACGCAATCTCACGTGCAGCAGATTCTGGACTATCAGCACCGTGAACAGAATTGTAACGCATGCTAATTGCATAATCCGCTCGTAGTGAGCCACATGCTGCTTCTTCTGGGTTAGTTTTACCCATTAGCTCACGGTAGCGTACAACCGCATTTTCACCCTCAAGAACTTGAACCATTACAGGTCCTGACATCATGTATGCCACTAATTCATCAAAAAACTCTTTTCCTTCATGCTCAGCATAAAAGCCTTCTGCTTGTTCTTTAGTTAAACGAAGCATTTTAGCAGCAACGATTTGCATACCTGTTTTTTCAATACGACGGTAAATAGCACCAATTAAATTACGCTTAACGGCATCTGGTTTTACAATTGAAAAAGTACGTTCTATTGTCATTCTACTTTCCTTTAGATTTCTTTTACTTCTTATATTAATTTCAATCAGTACTTATTTATCTAATACTAATCACAGTAAGTCAATGCTCAGAAATAGCAAAGAAAAAAGACTTGAGAACAAGACGGAATTTTTCGATAAGTAGTGACTCTAAAATCAAAAAACAACGCCGTTATCGAGCATTTTAACAAGCTAGGATGAGCAGTTATTTACTACAACTACTATAAATACTGATAGGAATTACCTGTTAAAAAAGAAGACCGAGCGAGCTCGATCTTCATTTTAATTATTTAGTTAAGATATTAGCAAGTGTTCTTACACCCACTCCGGTCGCACCGGCAGCCCACTTATCAGATGGCGCTGTGCGATACGTCGCTGAACAGTCCATATGAATCCATCCTTTCTGATAATCTTCAACAAAGTAAGATAAAAAGCCTGCGGCAGTACTTGCACCCGGTGAATATGGACCTGAGCCAATATTCGCTAAATCAGCAAAGTTTGATGGCAGCATAGCGCGGTGGAACTCCATCAATGGTAAGCGCCATAGACCTTCATTCTCTTCTTGAGCCGCATTTAACGCTTTTTGGCTCAATGCTTCATCAAAGCTTAATAATGAATGGAAATCATTACCTACAGCCATTTTCGCTGCACCCGTTAGCGTCGCACAGTCAATAATAAGTTCAGGCTTTTGCTCTGATGCAAACTGAAGACCATCAGCCAGAACTAAACGTCCTTCTGCATCCGTATTTAGAATTTCTACCGTCTTACCATTTTTATAAGTGATGATATCACCTAACTTTAATGCTCGACCTGAAATCATATTTTCAGCACAACATAAAATCAGCTTAACACGTTTATCTAAACCACGAAGAATGGACATCGCAAGACCTGCTGTCACTAATGCAGAGCCTCCCATATCCGCTTTCATCGATGCCATACCTGCAGATGGTTTAATACTGTAACCACCAGAATCAAACGTAATGCCTTTGCCGACTAAACAAGCAAATACTGGCGCATTTTCGTCTCCAGTAGGGTTATAGTCTAACTGTAACATTGCAGAGGTACGTTCTGAGCCACGACCTACGGCATAAATCCCCGTCCAACCTTGAGTCAGAAGATCTTTATCTTTTACAATCTTAGTGGTGACTGTGCCTTCTGGAGCAACAGATTTAATAAACTCTGCAGCCATAGTAGCAAGTTGACGAGGAGCGACTTCTTCAGCCGTTTTATTAATGATTTGACGAGTCCAATTCGTGGTTAGAATTCGAGCGTTTAACTCTTTTTCATCATTTTCACTCAATGCAGCCCAACTCACATCATCGCTATTTTTAGAGTCACGGAAACCTTGAATAAATGACCAAATCGATTCAAGGTCCCAATCAGTGCCATCAAGCTCAACAGCGGTTAAACCTTGTGAATTTAATTTACGAGCCGCTCGCTGGATAAGACTGTATACGTCACTTTCAATACAATGAATAACGGCAGCTTCAGAAGTAAAAGACAATATAGCTTTGTCTCCCCAATGAGCAGGGGCTGCGATTGATGAAAGTTGTACAGTCATCTTTTGTGACATGGTGTATCTCCTTTAAATACGCAATAACTCCATAACATCATTTAATTGCATATGATTATTTATATTGCGTGAATGTCGAACGGTATAAATGAATAAAACATCCATCTTTTTATACAATTTGCCTACTTTACACTAGCGATACAAGGTATTTCACTAAAATGTAAGAGGTAGATCCAAGCAGGTGATGGGATTTTATACTTTCTAAAAGCGAATCATAAATGGTAAAAAACTAATCCCATTCATCCATCCAACATAATACGATGGCTTCTAGCACTTTTTCACCAGAATGCTTAGGATCATCATCAAAATCTTCTAGTTCTAATACCCATTGGTATAAATCAGTAAAACGCACTGTTTTTGGATCGGTATCTGGGTATTTATCTAGTAATTCAATTGCAATATCTCTCGAATCAATCCATTTCAAACTCATAATAAACTCCTTATTATTTTGATTTGCTATTTGTTAGCTAATAAAAAAGGCAAGCTTGAGGGGAGTAATTACTTACTTCTCAATACTTGCCCTCTTATCTACTTTAACTTAATAGAAGAAAGATTAATGATCTTCTGATGCTAAGTTTAGAGTATATTTTGGAATTTCTACCACAAGGTCTTCTTGTGCAACTAAAGCTTGGCAACCTAAGCGAGATTCAGGCTCAAGTCCCCATGCTTTATCTAACATATCATCTTCTAATTCGTCGCTTTCCTCTAGTGAGTCAAAGCCTTCACGAATAATAACGTGACATGTAGTACAAGCACATGATTTCTCACACGCATGCTCAATGCCAATGCCGTTTTTTAAAGCAACATCTAAAACACTGTCGCCTTCATTTGCTTCAAGAACCGCCCCTTCTGGACATAATTCTTCATGTGGTAGAACGATAATTTTTGGCATTTCTATACCTCATCAATAGATTGACCAGCCAACGCAGCTCGAATTGAGGCGTCCATTCGACGCGCTGCAAATTCTTGACTTGCTTCATCAGCCTTTTTAATTCCATCTTCAATTGCTTGCGCATCAGTACCTTGACGTAATGTGATTAACGCTTCAATTGCTTGTAAAATTTCTGCTTGCTCTTCTTTTGACAGTAACGCATCACCATCATTATTAAGCGCAACAACTAACCCTTCAATAACTCGATCCGCTTCTACTTGCTGTTCAGCCAATGCACGTGCTTGCATGTCTTCTTTTGCGTACGTCATTGAGTCTTTAAGCATGTTAGCTACCTCATTATCACTTAAACCATAAGACGGCTTAACTTGAATATGAGATTGAACGCCAGTGCTCTTTTCCATTGCAGTAACAGAAAGTAAACCATCAGCATCAACTTGGTAAGTTACACGAATATGTGCAGCACCCGCCGCCATTGGTGGGATACCTTTTAAAGAGAAACGAGCTAAAGAACGACCGTCTTCAACCATCTCTCGTTCACCTTGAACAACGTGCACCATCATGCCAGTTTGCCCATCTTTAAATGTGGTGAACTCTTGAGCTTTTGCTACAGGGATCGTGGTATTACGTGGAATGATCTTTTCAACAAGTCCACCCATGGTTTCAATACCGAGAGAAAGTGGAATAACATCAAGCAGTAACATTTCAGAATCAGGTTTGTTCCCCACTAAGATATCCGCTTGAATCGCGGCACCAATTGCAACAACTTGATCTGGGTCGATGCTGGTTAATGGCGTTTGACCAAAGTAATCACCAACAGAAGTACGTACAAATGGCGTTCGTGTTGAACCACCCACCATAACCACTTCCATCACTTCTTCTGAAGTAATATCCGCATCTTTAAGTGCACGACGACATGCCATTAGGGTCTTTTTAATCAAAGGTTGAATTAGACTATTGAAAAGCTCAACGCTAATCTCACCGCTCCAATCTTTAAAACTGATCTTAACGTTATCACTATCAGATAATGCAACTTTTGTTTGTGTTGCTAATGTCAATAATTCACGTTGTTCTTGGCTTGATAGCGAGCTAGTTATACCTGCTTGCTCTTTAATCCACTGAGCTAGAACATGGTCGAAATCATCACCGCCTAACGCAGAATCACCACCAGTTGCAAGCACTTCAAATACGCCTTTAGATAAGCGTAAGATTGAAATATCAAACGTACCACCACCTAAATCGTAAACGGCAATAACACCTTCTTGACCTGAATCTAAGCCGTATGCGATTGCCGCTGCAGTCGGTTCATTTAGTAGACGAAGAACATTTAGGCCTGCTAATGTCGCAGCATCCTTAGTACCTGCACGTTGCGCATCATCAAAATAAGCAGGAACGGTAATTACTACCCCTTCTAACTCACCACCTAGTGTATCTTGAGCACGACGTGATAACGATTTTAAGATTTCAGATGATACCTGAATAGGGTTAACTTCACCTTGAGCGGTTTGAATTACTGGTAATCCATTTTCACTTTCTGAAAATTGATATGGAAGCTCAGGATAACGAGCTTGGATATCTTTAAGTGAACGTCCCATTAAACGTTTTACAGAAATAATGGTATTTTGTGGATCCATTGCTGCAGATTGGTATGCATTCATGCCTACACAAATTTTATCTTCTTGATACTGAACAACAGATGGCAAAATAACATTACCTTTCATGTCTGGTAATGTTTTAGCTTCACCGCTTCGAACTGAAGCAACCAAAGAGTTTGTTGTTCCTAAATCAATACCTACCGCCAGTTTATGTTGGTGCGGTACAGCACTTTGTCCTGGTTCAGCAATCTGTAATAACATGAAAGTATCCTTCGTTTATCTCATTAACCCCAAAAGAGTTAACCTAATAATTTCTCTTCTAACTGCTCAACTTCTTGATTCAGTTTTTCAATAAATTTGAGCTTTCGAACGCTCTGAGCGGCTTCAATCCATGCTTCGTTTTTCAATAGTTCTTGCAGTTGAACTAACTGTGATTTACGCATTGCTGTTACATTCTCAGCAAAATCAAACAAAGCACTTTCAGGATCTGAGCTTGATGGTAATGACTCTAACTCTTCACGCAGTTCCATTTGTTGCATTAAAAACATAGGATCTTGCATTGTGGTTTGTTCACCACGAATATCATGACCTTGCTCTGAAAGTATGTATTCAGCTCGTGATACTGGATTTTTTAATGTTTGATACGCATCATTAATTTGCGCAGCTTTTTGAATGGAAAGTAAACGGTCACGCTCTGAAGACGTTGCAAAATTATCTGGATGAAAGCGTTTTTGCAACTCTCTAAATTGAAGAGAAAGAAGGCCACCATCCAGTTCAAACTGGTTCGGTAGCCCAAATAATTCAAAATGATTCATAAGTAATGTTTTGCTCTATACGTTGAAGCTTTCACCACACCCACATTCACTTTTTACGTTCGGGTTGTTGAATTTAAAGCCTTCATTTAGACCTTCTTTTGCAAAGTCTAATTCAGTGCCATCCATATAAGCTAAGCTTTTTGGATCGATAATGATTTTCACACCAAACTGTTCGAAAACTTGGTCTTCTTCGTTTAGCTCATCAACAAATTCAAGAATATAAGCCATACCCGAACAACCAGAGGTTCTTACGCCTAAACGTAAACCAACGCCTTTTCCTCGGTTTTCAAGAAATTTTTGTACACGGCTTGCCGCTGCTTCGGTGACTGAAATGGCCATACTGCAACCTTTACTTTTTGTTTGTGGTCATGGGAGTCATTAATTATTAACGACATTACTCAATAATAAAGCACCTTTTATTAATAAAACAAATAATAAAGGTGCTTTATCTAACCAAAAATAATTAATCTTGGTGTTTATTACGGTAATCAGATACCGCTGCTTTGATTGCATCTTCTGCAAGAATTGAGCAGTGAACTTTCACTGGTGGTAACTCAAGCTCTTCTGCAATTTCAGCATTTTTAAGTGCTGCAGCTTCGTCTAGTGTTTTACCTTTTACCCACTCAGTAACTAGTGAGCTTGATGCAATTGCAGAACCACAACCGTATGTTTTGAATTTTGCATCTTCGATAACACCTTCTGGAGATACTTTGATTTGTAGTTTCATAACATCACCACAAGCCGGAGCACCAACCATGCCGCTACCCACTGATGGGTCGTCTTTTTCAAATGAACCAACATTACGAGGGTTTTCGTAATGGTCGATTACTTTTTCGCTATAAGCCATGATATATACCTCTAAATTCTGTAACGTCCGTGTTTTAGTGGTGTGCCCACTCAACCGTGTTTAAGTCGATGCCTTCTTTGTACATGTCCCACAGTGGTGACATATCACGCAGTTTGTTTACTGCTTGGCTAATTTGTGAAACCGCGTGGTCGATCTCTTCTGCTGTTGTGTAACGACCAAAAGAGAAACGAATCGAACTGTGTGCTAGCTCATCATTTAAACCTAATGCACGTAGTACATATGAAGGTTCAAGACTTGCTGAAGTACATGCAGAACCAGAAGATACTGCAAGGTCTTTAAGAGCCATTAATAGAGACTCACCTTCAACAAATTCAAAACTGATGTTCAAATTGCTTGGTACACGTTGGTCTAAATCACCATTAATGTGTACTGCTTCCATATCTTTAATGCCATCCAATAAACGGTCACGCATTGCTAAGCAGTGATCGTAATCTTTTTGCATTTCTTCTTTTGCAATACGGCAAGCTTCACCCATACCAACGATTTGGTGTGTTGCTAAAGTACCAGAACGGAAACCACGCTCATGACCACCACCGTGCATTTGTGCTTCTAAACGAATGCGAGGTTTACGACGAACATATAATGCGCCGATGCCTTTAGGGCCATAAATCTTATGTGCTGATAGTGAAATTAAATCAACTTTAACTGCTTGTACATCTAGAGGGATTTTACCCGCAGATTGTGCCGCATCAACATGGAAAATAATTTTACGAGAACGACATAATTCGCCAATTGCAGTAATGTCTTGAATTACACCAATTTCGTTATTTACATGCATAATTGAAACAAGAACAGTATCATCACGCATCGCTGCTTCAAGCTTAGCTAGGTCGATAAGACCATTTGATTCAGGCTCAAGGTAAGTTACCTCATAACCTTCACGCTCAAGTTGACGACATGGGTCAAGAACCGCTTTATGTTCTGTTTTACAAGTAATGATGTGCTTACCTTTCTTATTATAGAAATGCGCAGCACCTTTAATTGCTAAGTTGTCAGACTCAGTAGCGCCTGATGTGAATACGATTTCACGAGGATCAGCATTCAATAGATCGGCAATATTTTCACGTGCAGTATCAACCGCTTCTTCAGCCTGCCAGCCGTAACGGTGTGAGCGTGATGCAGGGTTACCAAAGTAACCATCCATTGTCATGTATTGAACCATTTTATCCGCTACACGTTTATCAACAGGACACGTAGCCGAATAATCAAAGTAAATTGGCAGTTTCATTTTCATCTCCAAAAATACAGACGTTTGACCGTTAAGAACGGACATTAACACCCACAGAATTTGTTAATTTTGAATTCGTAGTTAAGCCATTTGTTATGGCAAGATCAACATTTTGTCGATCAGATATTTGCTGAACTTCATTATCTTGCATCAGTTCACCAAGCGTAATACCGTCTAAGAAAGTACTGATTCGAGAACTTAGATCACGCCACAATGTGTGCGTTAAACAACGCGTGCCACCTTGGCAGCCTTCTTTTCCGTGACATTTGGTTGCATCAACTGATTCATCAACAGCTGAAATAACCATTCCAACTGCAATTTGCTCAGCTCTTAATCCTAAGCGATAACCACCACCAGGACCTCGAACGCTTGCAACCAAACCTGCTTTGCGTAATCTAGAGAATAATTGTTCAAGATAAGATAATGAAATCCCTTGGCGCTCTGATATATCAGCAAGCGGCACTGGTCCTTCTTGGGCATGAAGTGCAACGTCTAACATTGCTGTTACTGCATACCTTCCCTTTGAAGTTAATTTCATAAGTTACCTCATATCCACACTATTCGTATGGAATGAAGTTTCCCATACCTGACTATTTTGGTCAAGTATTTATCCTACTATTTTAGTCAAGTACTTACTATTTGATATTACTTGTCTTTCATACTGCGTTCTACGGCGGTTAATACACCGCGTAAAATGCGTAATTCTTGAGTTTCTGGACGTGTGCGGTTAAACATACGACGCATTTTATTCATTACCTGACCTGGATGTGCTTTATTTATAAAGTCGGTGTTCGTCATCACTTTTTCAAGGTGTTCGTAGAATAATTCCAGTTCATGGTTTAAAGGGTAATCCGCTTCTTTTGATTCGCCTTTATATGCTTGACTGTCTAACCATGCAACGCGTGCTTCGTAACTAATAGTTTGCACTGCCATTGCTAAATTTAAAGAGCTGTATTCAGGGTTGGCTGGAATACATACATGGAAATGACACTTTTGTAACTCTTCATTGGTCAAACCGACTCTTTCACGACCAAATACAAAAGCAATTGGATGTGTTGGCGCTTCTTCAATAGCTTTAATACCAGCTTCTCGTGGTTCTAACATTGGCCATTCAAGTGTTCTTGAACGAGCACTTGAACCAATAACTAGACCACAATCAGAAATGGCTTCATCTAATGTATCAACAACACGTGCGTTATTCGCAATGTCACTTGCTCCTGCAGCTAAAGCAATGGCTTGGCCATCCACTTCACACTCAGGTGCAACAAGTACCATATTAGTTAACCCCATCACTTTCATCGCGCGAGCAGCTGAACCAATATTTCCTGAATGGCTAGTTCCTACAAGAACAATACGAATTTTATCTAACATGTTATTTCCCATCTAATGAAAAGAGCCGCCGGATACTAACATAAAGCAATACGGCTTTCTCCTTTATCTCGCTGAGATTTTAACCTTGGATCGCTTTTTTTTTAATAAAGAGAATGAATGAACAAAAAATAAACACTTCCTTTTTATAATAAGTCTGTGTATACTCGCCGCCGATTTCTGTTCTTTAACATCTTTTGGGATATTACTATGCATCCAATGCTAAACATTGCTGTACGTGCTGCACGTAAAGCTGGTGACTTTGTTGCTAAATCTTTTGAGCAAACTGACAAAATTGAAACAACAAAGAAAGGCAACAACGAATTTATTACGAACATCGAAGCCGATGCTCAATACATTCTTGTTGACATGATCAAGAAATCTTACCCTGATCACAGCATCATTTCTGAAGAGTCTGGCCTAATTGAAGGTAAAGACACTGACATTCAATGGATCATTGACCCATTAGATGGCACGACTAACTTCGTTAAAGGTATCCCACACTTCTCTGTTTCTATTGCTGTTCGCATCAAAGGCCGTACAGAAGTCGCTTGTGTATACGATCCAATTCGCAATGAACTATTTACTGCTCAACGTGGTGCTGGTGCTCAACGCAACAACCAACGTATGCGCGTTAAAGAGTTAAAAGATCTTAGCGAAGCTATCATCTCTACAGGTTTCCCATACCGTCACAAACAACACTCTGAAAGCTTCATGAAAGTGGTTAGTGCACTATTCATCGAAGGTTCTGACGTTCGCCGTACTGGTTGTGCATCTCTAGACTTATGTTACTTAGCATCAGCTCGTATGGATGGTTTTGTTGAACTAGGTCTTAAGCCTTGGGAAATGTCTGCTGCTGACTTAATTGCTCGTGAAGCTGGTGTTATCTGTACTGACTTCGTTGGCGGTACTGATTACCTTAAATCTGGTAACCTAGTTGCTGGTAGCCCACGTGTTGTTAAAGCGATGCTTAAAAAAGTTCGTGAAAACGGCAACGAAGCAATGATGAAGTAATTTCATTTATTGATTTAAAAAAAGGGAAGACAGGTTATCTGTCTTCCCTTTTTTATTATAAAAATCAAAAATTCCAACCAAACTCAGTAAATAGTTTTTTCCACGTATCATCAAAATCCGCTTTAATCACGATATCCTCCCCCGTTATTGGATGAGTAAAATTCAATTCAGATGCGTGAAGTAACAAACGGTGGCTATCCAATTTTTCTTTAAATAAACGATTATGCTTTCCATCGCCGTGGCTTGTATCACCAACAATTGGGTGACGTAAATGTGCCATATGACGACGAAGTTGATGCTTTCTACCTGTATGTGGTTTTAACTCCATCAAACAATATCGCGTGGTTGGAAACTTACCTGTTGAATAAGGTAACTCCACTTTAGCTAACGGTTTATACTCAGTGATCGCTTCTTTAGCTTCGACTTCTTGTGATGCCTTTTTATCTGCAATTTTATCGAGTTCTTTTTTTAATGGATAATCAAGCGTGTCCGCCTCTTCAATCCATCCACGAACAATCGCATGATAGGTTTTCTTTATTTCTCTGCTTGCGAAAAGTGGAGATACTTGTGCAGCAATCTCGCTTGATAAAGCAAAGAATAATATTCCTGATGTTGGTCTGTCTAAACGATGTAATGGAAACACATGCTGACCAATTTGATCACGTAACGTTTGCATCGCAAATACCGTTTCGTGCTTATCAAGCCATGAGCGGTGTACTAACATTCCTGCAGGTTTATTAATCGCAATTAAATGTTCATCACGATAAACAATCTCAAGCTCTATTGGCTCAACTTGTTCTTCTAATAACTCATCATTCACAGCTGTAATTTCTTCTGTATTCACTTCATTTACCTAATGCATCAATGGCATGACATAAGCGTACAATCTCGTTATACCCTTCAATATCCTTTAATGCTTCTTCAATATAGGGAGCAATTGAGAACCCTTTTGGCGTCGGTTTATTATTCTCAATTAGATAATTCATCTTAGGGATAAAAATCCACTGCAACCACTCAGATGCAGATAGAGTATCAATGGCAAACGGCTCTGTACTTGATAAATCGGCTATCGATGGTGACGTACGTTGCCAGTGCCCATGATGTTCTAATTGCTGAGCTAACTGCTCTAATAATGTTGATAATTCTAACGATGTCGTCATATCCGATAAAACTCGCACTCTCTGATACTTTTGATGACAAAGGATACCATCTTATCAAGGCTTGGGTATAATCACGACATTACCCATAAAATAAGACATATCATGGATCAGATTTATACGCTTACCCAACTGATACAGCAATCAGATTGTGAATACACGATTTATGACTTAGGTCGCCGTGTTCAACCTATCTCAAATAAACAATTTGAATCTATTGAAGCTGGACAGCAACCTTATCCTTACCCATTACAACGTCATGCTCATTTAGCTATCGCTTATTGGAATGAGACAAAACAACCTTGGATTTGGTTTTTAAAACTGCCTTTAGATGAACGAAGTCTACTGCAACAAGCTGATATAGGTAATTTTATTAAGTACGTTATCGAAGCGATTGGGGTGTCATTAAGCGGCGATTTAAGCGAAGAGCAACAACAAAAGTTGTCAAATAACCCTTATACCTTTAAGCCTAAAGATGACAAGATGGCAATGTTTCATAGTTTCTTGCGTGCGGAATTAGCACAGCCTATGAGTCAATACTATGATCATGCGAAAACTTATCTTTCGGGTATAAACGGTTGGGATAACTGGCAATTTGTGGGAATGCAAGGGTTAGCAGATGTATGTGCAAATCTAGATAAAGACAACAACAGTACTGCACTTCGCAAATCGCTGTCTCATTTACCGACAACGGTTTTATACGCCACATTAGGCTACTTAGAACACATCAATTTGCCTGAAAAATTAGCACAAAAGCAATTAGAAACAATCCAAGAGCTATGCAACGACAAAGAATCTGATCTGTTTCTATTATCTGCACATATTCGTGCACTTTCTGGGGCAGATAAGAATACTTTAATTAAAGCACTGACTTTAATTTTATCGAGTGAGCGTCTAAGCCACCCTGAAGTTCTTGTCGCTATTGCTGGTCGTTGCTGGAGTGGATTAGAGGATCTGTCTGTTGCTAATCTTTTCTTATTACGATTGGCTCAAACGGGTGATCAACAGCTATTTAATCAGTTGTTTGCTGATTTAGTAATGCAACCGAAACTTCGTATGTGCATGCTTCAGATCCTTCATGGAGAAGCGGATCCTAAACTGGCTAACGCTTTATTAAAATTGCAGCAAACCACCAAGAGTTAAGATATGGATAATCTACTTGCGATATTAGCACTAACCCTATTCTGCTTTCT
This sequence comes from Aliivibrio sp. S10_S31, assembly GCF_014694495.1. NCBI lineage: Bacteria > Pseudomonadati > Pseudomonadota > Gammaproteobacteria > Vibrionales > Vibrionaceae > Aliivibrio > Aliivibrio sp. S10_S31. Next base: position 21,333 of record NZ_JAAUWR010000023.1, read on the forward strand.
TTTTTGGCAACAAAGAAGGCAATCGGAATATGCTCACCAAGCTATTCAACATTATTGTAAAAAAATGGAATTACAGCTGCTTAGTGTCGCAAGAGGTGCTTACGGTATTCAATTACCTGACGGTAAAAAGCGTCTACATACTATTTATGAATTCGAGTTTTCTTCCGTGGGAGATGACCACTACACAGGTAAATTGATCATGATAGGCTTTAAAGCCGCAAAGTTTAATTTACCTCCGTATCGCATGGCTGAAGAATACTAATGAAAACTGGGCTAGCACATAGTATTGCTGCTAGCCCAATTCCCCCCTTATTTTATATCCTTTTGGTTACCACCATGCTTCCCACATAGCACCAACAGCAAAAGTATCTTGTTTACCCGTTTCTCCACGAGTTAAATCCACTTCTGTATTTGAGTCACCAACGGTTGCGTAAAATCTCAACATTGGTCTTGCACCTGAATCCATATCAAAGCTAATATTTTGAGATAAGGTGACTTTCCAAGCATCGTTTTGTCCGCTTTGATTATCAAAATCAACCACTGAATAACCCGCTTCTAGCCATGTTGAGTGAATGTTATTCCATGCATAAGTGGGACGCACAATGGCACTGTAGTTAGCTCGGTCATCTTGACTCTCATTTTTATCTTCTAATGATTGATAACCAACTAAATATTCAATATTAGTTTGATTACTCATCACTAACTTACCTTCTAGCTGCATCAACAACGTCGATAAATCTTCTGTCTTATTAAAAATATTGTTATCAACGTTATTACCATAGCGAGTCACAAACTTATTACTCAGCATTCCAACACTATGATTTAACTCAAGCGCCAATTGGTACGAGTCAATATCATCGACATAACACTGCTTATCTACACCAGTTCCTGTACAAGTTTGCGTGTTCTTGTCAGTTTCAGTATTTTTAGAGGAAAAACCATAGTTCGCATAGAAAGAAAGATCTAATGCGTCCGTTAAATTAATTCCATGTAATTTAGATGTAATTGCGTAATTACCACTGTCACCAGTACCACCACCATCAACAACTTGTGCAACTGCAGCCATATCGAATTTCACGTTACCAAACTCAAGGTTTTTAATACCAGCACCTTGAGAATCATTCATCATCCAGAAGTAATCGTTTAATCCTGTCTGTGGTCGGTTATGGAAATCTCGACCAGCCCAAATATAAGCATTAGGTTGAGATTCAAAGACATTCGTCGCCCCCGCATAGAATTTCTTCAAGCCAACCTCATCCCCCCAATGCTCTAGCATGACAACCACATCCCAAATGGTGCCATTATCAGAAACAAATCCTTTTGCAAACTGAAACTCACCGCCATTGCCTTCATTACCTAAACGACCAGCAGCATTACCAATTAATTGGCCATCAGCTGAGACGTATTTTTGTGTATCATCAGAAAAATGAAATCCATAACGAGCATAACCAGAAAAAACGATCCCATCAGGGATTTTGGTTTCAGGAGAAATAACTAAAGGTTGTTGATCATCTAATTGAATATTATCTAATGGATCTGTTTCAGCAAAAGTAGAAAATGAAGAAAGGGTCGCAGTAACAGCCAGAGCAACAGGTAATAATTTCATTATAATTCCTTAATAAATATTAAAACAGCAATTTAAAATCATCATGAACATTATCGAATTATATTTACGACTCATTCATGAACTAATTAAATTATTTACTGTTATATTATTAATATTCAACAATCATAATTTTTAAATATTAACCTGATCACGCACGTTTTATATTTATATATATTTTATTTTTAGCTTTTTAAGAGATATCTATTCAATAAAAACAAAAAAGCACCAATTAATCGATGCTTATTGAAAATAAAATAGTTTAATTAATATCCTTTGTTGATTCACGAACAATTATATTACCTTTTAATATTTCAGTTGTTGCTTTTACTTCTTTATCAGAAATCAATCTTAATGCTTTATCCATTGCCAACTGAGTTACTTTTTGAATAGGAATATTAATCGTTGTTAATGCTGGAGATAAAAATGCAGAGATCTCATCATTATCTATCCCAACGATGGAAATATCTTCAGGAACACGAATATTCATCTCTTTTAAGGCTTTAATTGCACCGAGTGCTAAATGATCATTAAAACAAAAAATAGCGGAAATATCTTGTGAACGCTTCAGCAATTCCTTACATGCTTGATACCCATCTTCTAACTTACCATTCTTTACTATAGTTAAGTTATCATCATAAGTAATACCATGTTTTTCAAGGGTTTCTTTCGCTCCTTTCAAACGAATTTGACCAGTACTGGATGTCATATTAAGAGTAATAATTGCAATGTTTTTATGCCCTAATTCAACAAGATGCTCAATAGCCATTTGACTTGCATTATATTGGTCAAAAGCAACAGCGTGCCCTAAGCCATCAGGTAAGGTTCGATTAATTACCACAAGTGGGATTGGCAGTTTTTTCTGAATTTCACAATAATCATCAGCCGTCATCGTACGGCTATAAATTAAAATAGCATCACACTTTCTTGCCACTAATGAATTAATGGCTTCGATTTCAGTTTCAACTTGATTATGACCGTCAGTGACGATTAATTGCTTTCCTGACTCTTCTGCAATTCTTGTCGCTTCTTTGAGTAAAATACCAAAATAATAACCGTCAAAGAACGACACAATAAGGCCAATACTATTAGAACTATTTGTTGCCAATGCTTGAGCGACAAGGCTCGGTTTATAGTCTAATGTTTCCATTGCATCAAAAATCAGTTTTTTTGTTTCTTCTTTTACTGGACCTTTTCCATTCATTACTCGAGAAACGGTCGCCTTAGAAACACCTGCAAGCTTACATACGTCATTGATTGTTGCCATTGAGCCCTCAAAAATATGTAGATGAAATTAGCGTAATAATAGCTAAGTTATTACGCTAAATACACTTTATTATTTATTCTGCAACGCGCGATGAATCTCAATTAGCTCTTGAATCATCTCTTTTGCAAGCATAGAAGTCATAATATGATCTTGGGCGTGCACCATAATTAAATTTACTGGTACTTTTCCTTCTCCCTCATCCATGCCAATAAGCTGTGTTTGCACATCATGCGCTCTTTTCGAAGCTTCAGCTGATTGCTTTAAAAGATCATCAACTTTATCCCACTCGCCAGATTTTGCTGCTCGTAATGCTTCCATTGCACATGATTTAGATTCACCTGCATTAATAATAAGTTCCATTACTGTAGTTTCTAACTCTTCACCGACTAGCATATTCTTTATTCCTATTTAAATTTGTTTTTCATTGTTAAAAAGTGATATACCGCTCCAATTAATCCACTGTCATTATTAAATGTACTTTTCTCAATGGAAACTAACTCTTTAACATTAAATTCATTAATTGAACTTTGGCTTTTAATAATCTGATTAAATTTCTCTTCAATATTAGAAATCAAATCTTCTCGACTACTTATCGCTCCACCAATAATTATTTTTTCTGGATTTAAAATAAACGTAAGGTTATATAAACCGATAGCAATATTATTATAAAAGTCATCAATTACTTTTATTGCAACTTCATCACCTGTTGATGCGAGTTCAAAAATATCTTTTCCTGATATATTATCAATACTATTAATATTTTTTAATTTTGAATATCGACGTCTTAGCCCTTCTCTAACTGATGCAGTAAAACTCATACTTGCTGTTGCTTTATCTTCAATATCAAATACATTTTTTGTAAACATATAACCAAACTCGCCAGCCATAAAACCATGACCTCGAACCATTTGATTATTAATATAGATAGCACCACCAATTCCTGTGCCTATCGTAATACAGATAAAATTCCCAACATGTTGTGCTTTACCGCGCCATTTTTCAGCAAGCGCTACACAGTTAACATCATTCTCTAATTCAACAGGTAACGATAACTTCTTGGTTAATTCATCTTTAAATTGAAAACCGTAGAAATCATCAATTGCTCCACCCGTTTTTAAATACCCTGTGTTTACATCTACAAATCCAGGAAGAGAGAAAGCTGCACCATCGAACGTATACTTTTTTGACCACTGCTCTTTTATATCCACAAGAGTGGCAATGATTTTTTCTCCGCAAGTTTCAGTTTTCACTTTCCCTTGCTCAAGAACTTTTCCTTGTTCATTTAACACGCCAAACTTTATGTCTGTACCACCAATATCAAACGAAATGTACGTTGCCATAATGCGAACTTCTCCCTTTATTTCAGTTAAATATCTTCACCACGAGTGGCAATGACATCTTTAAACCAATGGAATGATGCTTTTTTCTTACGAGCCAATCCATTTTGATGATCTACATAGATAAAACCATATTGCTTTTTATAACCATTTAACCAACTTAATAAGTCAATGGCAGACCAAGCGTAATACCCTTTAATATGAACACCGCGACGAACCGCTTCTTTTACCGCACCTAAGTGCTCTTTAATAAAATTAATACGTGGAATATCGCACACTTCACCTTCAATGATAGGATCTTCATCACCTAAACCATTTTCCGTGATGTAGAGTTTAATTTGACCATAGTGCTCTTTCAGCATTTCTAATCCGCCAACAAACCCTTCAGGTGAAATTTCCCAATCCCATTTCGTGTACTTTTTATCTGCCATTTTCACAGTACGGTACACATTATCGTAACTAGGGTTACCAGGTGAGCCCGTTGAGTTTTCTCGTGTAATCGTACGAGCTTCAACATCCCCTTGAATTTTCTCTACACGCTGAGGCTGGTAATAATTCAATCCCATAAAGTCATTCAAAGGTGCGGCTTCAAAAATAGTTTGTAGCTCTTCATCCGTCCAATCAGGAAGGTTACCTTCTTCTTGTAATTGCTTAACTACATACTCTGGATATTTACCAAGCAAAATAGGATCATAGAACCAGTTCATACTAAATTGGTTCGCATGCATTGCAGCAAAGTGACTCTCTTCAGAATCATCAACCCCAAATGCAGGGCTAAATACATGGCTCAAACCAATCTCACCAAATTGATTTAATTTTTTATATTCAATCACCGCTTTAGCATGAGCGTAAAATACGTTATGTGTTGCTTGGAAGTATTTTTTCGGGTCATTTTGAATGCCTGGTGGGTGTGCGCCTGCCATATATCCTAGAGCACAGAACACAACCGTTTCATTAAACGTTATAAAATGCTTAACACGGTCACCGAATTCGTTGAAACATAATTTAGCAAACTCGACATACGCATCGCCCGTTGCTTTATTTAACCATGCACCTTCTTTTTCTAGTGCTAATGGCAGATCCCAGTGATATAGAGTAACAAAAGGAACAATGCCATATTTCAAACATTCATCGATCAGATTATTATAAAAATCGATGCCTTTTTGGTTAATTTCCCCCGTTCCATTTGGGAAAATACGAGCCCAAGAAATTGAGAAACGGTATGACTCTAATCCCATTTCCGCCATTAAAGCGATGTCTTCTTTATAACGATTGTAATGATCAACAGCGACATCACCGTTAGTTCCTTCAAACGTTTTTCCTGGTATTTTGGTAAACTCATCCCAGTTTGTTGGACCTTTACCATCTTGATCCCACGCGCCTTCCACTTGATAAGAAGCGGTTGCTGCGCCAAATAAAAAATCATGTGCAAATTTCATTTCAAATTCCTGTCTATTACTGTAGCCAACTGAATATGGTTAGTCTAAAAGAGCCAATGCATCATTTAGGATCTTCTCGCCTTTCATCATGCCGTAATCCATCATGTCGATGACTTCGACTTTCTTATTTACTTCATCTGCCAATTTCTGAAGTTCGTCTTTTTTAAAGCGAATTTGTGGCCCTAATAGGAATAAATCATATTCAGATAAATAGTCTTGAATCGTTTCAACGCCGTGGGCTTCGATATGAATATCTAATCCTTTTTGTTCTGCTGATTCACGCATTTTTTTTACAACCATTGACGTAGACATACCTGCTGCACATAGTAATAAAATCTTTTTCATAATAACCTCGATACTCATCTAATCTGTTTTAATTAAGCTGTTGCTTGTGATGTTGGCGCTGCTGCCTTTGCTTCATCTTGAGCAGCTAACTTGTCTTGATATTTAAAGAATGGGAAATAAACGCACACTGTCATACAGAACACGGCTATTTGTAGTAATGCGGCACTCCAACCACCAACGATGAATCCGCTAAGCACCATAGGTGTTGTCCAAGGCACTTGAACTGCGGTAAATGGACCAACAAACCCCATATTAATTGACGTATAAACCATAATTGCTGATAGCACAGGTGCTGTTACAAATGGAATAAACATGATTGGGTTAAAGATAATTGGAGTTGCAAAAATCACAGGTTCATTGATATTGAAAATACCTGGGATAAAAGAAAGGCGACCAAGCTGTTTGAACTGAATAGAGCGGGCAAATAACACCATGCAGCACACTAAACCAAACGTTAAACCTGACCCACCAACAGTAATGAATTGGTCAACAAACTGGTTAGTTACCACCTTACCATTTTCGCCAGCAATCAATGCTTCGCCTGCATTCACGATAGATTGATTATGAAGTGCGTTCGCTGTCACGATTGGTCCCATAATGCCCATAACAATAACTGGACCGTGAACACCACACCACCAAAGTAGAGAGATAAGTAAAGCAATACCAACCGCTCCAAAGAATGAATCAGACATGCTTTGTAGTGGCGTTTGAATAATATGATAGATGGTTTCAATAAAGGTTCTTTCAAATACAACTTCAAAGAAGATGTAAGTTAAGAAAGCAAGAGTGATAATAAGAAAACCAGGAATAAGCGATTTAAAAGCATTGGATACCCCTTCAGGCACACTATCAGGCAGTTTGATAACCCAATTACGATTAAAGGCCATTGAATAAATAATACCAACAACTAAACCAATCACGATGGCTGCGATCATACCTTTACCACCAAGAAAGGCTTTCGGTATTACGCCACCAATTTGAGTTACACCATCAGGTGCGACAACAAAGGCATTCATTACAATAAGAAGAGAAACAATGGCTAATACCCCCGCATTTACACCATTATGTCCTTCATATTTAACGTAAGTATACGCAATACCAAAAGCACCAATTAATGCCAAAATATCAAATGTTGCCCCTACAACTTGGAACAATGGTGTTGACCACTCTGCTCCAAAAATTCCAGCCATAAACTCGCTGTAACCATCAATAGGTACAAACGCCAATAACAAAAACACTGAACCTATAATGGTCAATGGCATTGTTAACATGAAGCCTTCTTTAATCGCTACGATCGGTTTTGAATTCACAACCTTTAAAACTTTAGGTAGGAATTTATTCACCTTTTCCATGATAGTACTTTGCAAATTTACCGCTTGAGTACTCATTGTTCACCCCTAATTAGAATTATAAATTTATTAACTTTTATTCACTGACGAGAAATGTAACCGGTTTCAGTAACCGGTTACATAGCATGATTGAGCAAATATGATTCAACTCACGAATATTAATAATTTACAGATTAAAAATGTGATCTAGATAAATTGATGTTTTTTTAAACTAGGAAATGGGCGTATTCGGTGGGGGTATAAGTGCTAATGATTGCGTAAAAAAGAAAAACCCCATCAAGCTCTCGCTTAATGGGGTTATAACTCTACTCGCAGCAGTCCGGCTACTAAGTGGTGCTCCATGCATCAAATCCATGATAGTATGCTGATTCCTTCAGCTTATTCCGTTCGTCGCCGTCCTAGCGGTGTCCTTGATCTCATCCTGATCCGTCAACAGTCCGTCGTTAACTCTCTTCACTTGTTCCGTGAGCGGTGTCCCTTACATCATCCTGATGTTCAGTCCTTCCTCTATCCTAGAGGTATCCATTGTCTTCCTTAGTAGCAACCATCCAAGTTACTATTGCGTCCGTTCAATGTCCTTTGCTTTCCTTGCCGATTATTCATCCTAAATAACCGAATGCTTCAACCTGAAGCTTACCAAATCCGTGGCTAGTTCCTGTTCCGTGTCAGTATCCTTCCGACACCAATAAGATTACGCTTTTGACTTTTTTGAACAATGGTCTAGCGACATATTTTTTATCTTTCTTTGCATCCACAATCATACCAAAAAATAAAACACCATTAATAACAATAACTTAATAAGGTCCTTATGCTAATTTACGATAAAATAAACGATATTTCTCACCTTGCACGTGAGAGATATCGCACAAGCATGTTCTCTTTTTTCCATTTTCATCTATTTAATACCCATCATTCTATGTGATTTTTATCACACTTTTATTCTTCTAGGATTGGTATAGAGAATTCGTTATTATAAACAAAGCTGAAATATAGGAAGTCACAATGAAAAACGTAACGGATGAACTGCAAAAAATTCTGCAAGATTTAACCGATGAAGGCAAAAAACCAACCACGGCATTGGTACGAGCTCGCTTAACGACTCCAGTCCCTATGCCTGCTATTATTGCTGCGGTAAAATCTTTTAAATCGACTTCCCATGTACCAAAAATAGAAGTTCGAGAAACCTCACTAACAGCGGACGAGCGTATTGCTCAACTTGAACAACAAGTTAAAGAGCTAACAGAACGCTTAATCGCTCTGGAGAATAAATAATGCAAATTTGGGTGGATGCAGATGCATGTCCAAAGGTAGTAAAAGAGGTGCTATTTCGCGCCGCAACTCGAACTGGAATTCAATTAACCTTAGTTGCTAACCATTATATTCCTGTACCAAGTGCAGCCAATATTCGTTCTATGCAGGTAGAAGCAGGATTCGATGTTGCCGATGATGAAATAGTAAAACGTTCTGAAGCGGGCGATTTAGTGATCAGTGCCGATATTCCATTAGCTGCAGAGCTCATTGAAAAGAAAGTACAAGTATTAAACCCTCGTGGTGAGTTATATACCGAAGCAACCATTAAAGCTCGATTAAATATTCGTGATTTTATGGATACAATGCGCGCCAGTGGCATTCAAACAGGCGGCCCAGCTCCACTTTCTCAAACAGAACGTCGAGAATTTGCGAATCAATTGGATCGCATTTTAGCCAAAGCCAAAATATAAAAAATGGGAGCATCTAGGCTCCCATTTTTATTCAACCAAACTTAGTCTTTAAAGTCCCAAGATAAATTACTTACTAATAAGCATTCATCACATTTGAAATCAAATACTTCATGAAGCGGCTCTTTTAAAGCCCAATCCCCATCACACACAGGACAACGACGTGCTTGCTCTTTCTCTTTACTCTCGCCAGCCACACGATAAATGTATAAATACGTTGGAATGCCACTTACTACCGCCATACGACGACACAAATCCCAACCACGTTTAAATAGGTGACTTTTGCTTGAACTGATCTCATGCAATGAAGGATGCTCAACAACAGAGCCATTCATCTGTAATTGATCACATGCACTCCAATCTTCTTGCCATTTAATAAGCTGTTTTTGATCACCATTGGCTACCGCAGGTAAACGGTATAATGGAATAGGTTGGAATGTCTCACCATGTCGAATCGGCGAACACGTATGTAAATGGCTAGTATAAAGAATTTGCCAACTAACGGTTTCACTCTCATCACTAGGATCTGAGTTCATGTCTTGACCAACCACTTTAACTTTAGGTTGTAATAATCCAAACTCACTCAGTTGTTTGAAAGCTAGCTTTACCTGAGGGCTGTGATTATCCGGATGTAATGAATCTACTTCAGGACAAACAACACGAGCAACAAAGTTCGTTCCTTTCATCACAACAGGTAATTCACGGCCAATAACTTGTCCATTGTAACGTAGGCAATCTAAACAATAATTTATTGCCTTTTCTACCGCTGCCATCGAAGTATCACAATACACTTCAAAATCTAACTCAGTAACAAACATTAACGCTCTTTTCCTAACCACTTTAAAAATAAAAATTCCGATGTAATTACACCGGAATTGATTTAATCATTTACCAATTAACTATGCAGCAATAACCGGCTCTAGTTTATTTAAAAACTCAGCCATATTCGCCGCTAATACTGTTCTATTTTTAGTACCAACGCGATCTAAAATCACTTCACCAGATTGATTACAAATAGAAACGACTTCCATTTCATCATCTGTAACAGCAACAAATAAAGTCGGTACTAGTTTCAGACGACGCTGCATGACTAAATGACCTAGCATATTGCCTTGCAAACGCTCCAGATCCTCATCGCTCCACACTTGAAGAAGTTCAATATTCATATCTTCAAACTTGGCTGTCATATCCGCACTATATTGAGTGCCATAAAATGCATGGAAGTCGTCATGAAGATCCAATTCAATTCCTTGCTCGATATTATGCAAACGAATCGCTTCATCTCTAACAATAGGTTGCCAAGATATTTCTAAATCTCGCGTTTCTTCAATACAAGGAGAAGCTAATCCCACTAACTCTTCATTAATTGGCAAGCAATCATGTTGTGCTTTCCATGCTTCTACATAACGTTGGCTAAAGTTAGCAAGCGCTTGCTCTACCGAAAGTGGCATTCGATTCTCCTCATAAGATAAAATTTCAAGTAAACTATCCAATATTAAACGAAAGGCTGTCTACTTAGTACGCCTTATTCTAATCTACTTTTGGTATTTTCAATATGACTAAATACACCAATGCAGATGAGCTAAAATCACTGACCCTTGGACAAAAAACAGAATACAAACACACTTACGAGCCTGAATTACTACAAGCGGTTCCTCGAAGTCTTAATCGTGATGATCTTGCACTAGGTGATGAACTTCCTTTTGTAGGTTGTGATGTATGGACGCTATATGAACTGTCGTGGCTAAATCAAAATGGTTTACCACAAGTAGCTGTTGGTGAAGTCGCACTACCTGCAACGAGCCCAAACCTTGTTGAATCAAAATCGTTTAAACTTTATCTAAACAGTTTTAACCAAACAAAATTCACCTCATGGGATGAAGTAAAAGAGACATTGGTAAAAGATTTAAGTGCATGTGCAGGTGAAACCGTAAAAGTAGATCTATTCCCTGTACAACGATATTCACAACAACCTATTGTTGATATGCAAGGCGAATGCATTGATGATCAAGATATTATTATTGATGATTACGAGTTCAATGCCGCTTATTTAGAATCGAGTACATCTGATGCAGAAATTGAAGAAACACTGCACAGTCATTTATTGAAATCTAACTGCTTAATTACAAACCAGCCTGATTGGGGCAGTGTTGAAATTCAATACAAAGGCAAAAAAATTGATCGTGAGAAGCTACTACGCTATTTAATCTCTTTCCGTCAACATAATGAGTTTCATGAACAATGTGTAGAACGAATTTACACGGATATTATGAAATATTGCGCACCAGAATCATTAACTGTATTTGCTCGTTATACGCGACGCGGTGGTCTTGATATCAACCCATTCCGTAGCTCGCACCTATTGGCACCTAAAGACAATTTACGTTTAGCTCGCCAGTAAGACATTTTGATTAATTTTGTCTACAAAGAACGTTTCTTTGTAGACAAATCCACTCACAACGATAGTATGTAATGGTTGTTTTTTTGTGGATCCTTTACATGTCTTTCCGTCAGTGTATTCTTTTTATTTTTGTGTTTTTCCCACTTTCTGCATGGGCTAAATTTTTCTCAGCCCCAATTCTGAATGATGCTTATCAACTTTTAGATACCAAACCTGCGCAATCACTTAGAATCGTTAATCAATATCTTGAGCAAAGACAAATCTCGCCGGGTCAAAATCCGAATCAAATTCCAATTAACAATGATTCTGAACGTACTATCAGAACGCCAATAAGTACTGTTGAAGCATTTCAAATCAAAGCACTCGCTAATAAAAGATTAAATAAAAATAGAGAAGCGATTGAAGCTATCAAAGAAGCGATATCTCTAGCTAAAGACTTTCAATTAAAGTCAGGCTATTTAGAATCTAAATTAATCTATGCTTATTTATGGTGGAATTTAACCAAAGATGTAGATGAGACAAATAGTATTTTAGCCATTATTGAACAAGAGTTACTTGAAACAGGCAATACCATTGGCATTCACGACAAACTGTATTTTGGTTTTGCGTTAATTCATGCTGAAGTTGAGTCTGAGCAAGGAAATAACAGCAAAGCACAACAATATTACAAACAAGCAATGACTCATGGGGCAAAACTAAAAGATCCAAGCAGCCTCATTTTCTATCATATTTCTTATGGTCGACACTTTTTAAAGAACAAACAATTTGATCAAGCATTAACAGAATTATTAAGTGCTTACTGGCAATCAATTGAAGCAGATCAAAGTGGTCAACTAGCTAGAGCTAACTTCTTATTAGGTGAGCTTTTTTTCCAAAGAAAAGTACTGGATAAAGCGCTTGAACACGCCTCGCAATCAGCTGAATTTTACGGCCGTTACAATAACAGCGAACAACTATCTAACGTTTTAACCTTAATCGCTCAGATACACCTTAAACAAGGTCGATTCAACTTAGCGTTAGTCCAGTACTTTAACGCTCTGGATCAAGAGAAAGAAAAAAATAACGTTAATAAATTAATCTCATTACGATTAGATATCGCAAATACTTATTTCTTACTCTACAACTACGCATTAAGTGAGCATTACTTAAAACAAGCTAACAATCTTAATGAATACGTAAAATTACCAAAGCAGAAAGCAAGAGCGGCTCTTCTACAAGCAAAATTGAATCTAATAAACAATAAACCGGATCTGGCTATTAATGATATTCAGACTGCGATTGTGTATAGCAAAAAAGACAATGATAAACCGCTCAAATTACAGTCTCAAAAATTGCTTTCTGAAACCTATGAAAAAATGGGATTATTTGAAGCGGCATTAAAAGCCCAGCGTGAATACGAAACACTGAACTCGTCTATTCAAGCGGTTCAAAACGAAATCAATGAAGAAGTATTTAGACAACAAAAAAGTATTATTGAACAATCTCTGCATTACCAAGGATTAGAAGCTCAATTAAAAGAAAATCATTTACAAACGCTTAAAATTCAAAAAATTGCAGGATTCTTAGTTGCATTACTAACTATCATTTCAATTTATGCATTTAGAAAACAGCAAGTGAATCGTTTCTTGAAAAAACGTCTCCATCTGTTACTAAATAAATATTACACCCACCCTCGCAGTGGATTACGTAACTTACGTCTGCTAACAGAAAGATTACCGTCATCACTACAACAAAGTAGTTCTAATATTGAGCAATGGCATTTAGGTGAATTAATCAATGAACCACTAAGTGATAGATTGCGGTTCACTCTGTTCCATATACCTATGTTACAAGAGCTATACCTAACTCATGGCTACCAGGAAGGTTTATCAATTGAGAAAGCTTTTGGGGATTACTTATCTTCTGTAGTGACTTCTCCGAGCCGTATTTATCATTTTTCAGATGCCAGTTTTCTCTATATCGAGCATAAATCGGACTCAACCTGTAGTGTTCAAGAAATGGCTGAAACCGTTCAAAGCTGGATCAATAATTTTGATTCAAATATTTTAACTGATAAAACTGTTAATATAGGAATGGTTGAATATCCATTTTTACCACGGGCCTACACTGCAATTAATGATAGAGAATTAATTGATATTCTATTAATGGCGACTAATGCAGCTCAACATTTGAGTGAAGAGTTATCAAGCAGCCAATGGGTAAATTATCGAGCGATAGATAATGCACCAGCCGCAAGTTTCGCAAGTAATAATATACGCTTAGCTTGTGAACAAGCAATTAGCCAAGGTTTAATAAAGGTAATAACATCAAGGAATTAGTAACAAAAATGAATAATGCATCACAAAATTAACATTAACGGTATAGTAATGATTATCAATTAAACAAATTTGATACTTTATTTTAGTCAGTTACTAATATCTTTGTTACTATGAAAATATTGACCTATTTATAGGTTATCGCTATCTACCAATGTGAGTTTTTACCTAAGTTATTATGATTGAAGTATCCATTGTTGCCTCTGAATTAAACCAACTTAAGCAACAGCTAGATCAAACACGCCTATCACACCGAGACACTACGTTAAAATCACGTCGTGAAATAATGCTATTAAAGCGTATTATTTTGCGTTTTTGTGCTGCGTGTAAACATCATGATAGTGAACTAGATAAAGAGATTGTTGAACTTGCTACCAGTATAGAGCAAGTAGAAAACACATCAGATTTAACTGTTCGTATTGCTACTTTTGAGCGTTTAATTAATAGATATAGGCAGAATGTTCAAAAAGAGCATTCAATGATGGAAGATCATATTTCTTATTGTGGTGAAACGTTGCAACGAGTCATTGGCTTGCCTGCCGGACTTAAAAGAGATCTTCGTAACTTATTACAACACCCTTCTCACGATGGCAGTAAACACATTCAACGTATTGTTCGACTTATTGAGCTCTATGAACGAGCGATCAAATTCATTTCAGTAGGCCAGTTATCATCTGAAATCAATTCCAATGAAATTATTGATGTCGATACCCAAGAGCAGTTGAGTAATGAACTACAACATTTAATTTCTGAATTAGATTTTGACAGTACGTCAGGAAAAGACTTACTTGAGATCCGCAATAAACTACTGACAGGTGTCGATGCAGTATCTTTAATTGATCTTGCACTTCAAACCCTGAAGTTGGTATTAGAAGGCACAAACAATGAACGTAAAGCATCACAAGCGTTTGTTGGTGAAATGAATACGCAAGTTGCTCAAATAATCAAAACAAGTGAACAAAACCAAGAAAAAAGCCAAGCTTATTTAGAACAAAGATCCCTATTAAATGAAGAATACTCCCTGCTAGTAAAGCAAGCTGAGAACTTATTAAATAGTAAAGTAAGCATGCAAGAGCATAAAGCTCAAATGGCTCTGCTACTCAGTGAAATGAGTGATTTATCTGAACGTAATAAAGCAATGCAAGAGCGTGAAGCAGCATTAATTGAGCGACACGAATATGCAACCAAAAAGCTCAATACACTTTATGAAGAAACTCTAGAGTATCGCCGTCAGCTTAATAACCAGCAACAACGAATTTTCAAAGATCCACTAACCAAAGTTTATAACCGAGCAGCAATGCATGAGCGTCTCGATTTAGAATATAAGCGTTGGGTACGCCATCAACACTCTTTAGTGCTTAGTATCATCGACATCGATCAGTTCAAACGAATTAATAAAAACTACGGTCATTTAGCTGGAGATAAGGCTCTTAGTATTATTGCAAAAACCATTGAAAACCAAGTATCAGATACTGATTTTGTTGCTCGCTTCAGTGGTGAAGAATTTTTAATTCTATTTACTGAAACCACAGAAGATGAAAGAAATAAAGTATTAACCAATATTCAATCTGCGATTGCAAAACTGCCATTTAAATTCAAAGATAATCATGTAAAAATCACGGTTTCAATTTGTAGCTCAGAGTTCACAAACAGTGATATACCTGAGAAAGTTATTGAACGTTCAATACAAGCGTTATACAAGCAAAAAACAAAAGGTATTGAGCAACTCATTACTGCGTAGTTATCATTAAAGTTTCATTTTTTTACTGATAATTAAATGCAAAATAGCATTATAACCCTCTCAGTTTTTTACAATTTTCCTAGCAAAAGTCTCTTTTGCTGTGTAAGTTTATTATTCAAACAATAATAAAAATACGCAAGGGAGGCACAATATGATTACTCATATAAGCCCTGCAGGTAGCATGGATTTGCTATCACAATTAGAAGTTGATCAGTTAAAGAAAACCGCTTCAAGTGAAGTTTATCGCATGTATCGAAACTGCACACTAGCGGTATTAAATTCAGGAAGTCATACTGATAGTTCAAAAGAATTATTAGATAAATATCAATCATTTGATGTTGCTGTTACGCGCCGAGATCGCGGAATTAAACTTGAATTAAATAACCCACCAGAGCACGCATTCGTTGATGGGACTATCATCAAAGGTATTCAAGAGCATCTATTTTCTGTTTTACGTGACATGGTTTACGTGAACATGCAAATCGCGGATCACAATCGACTAAACCTCACCAAAGCCACTCACCTAACCAATTTGGTATTTAGTATCTTGCGTAATGCAAAAGCCTTGCATACAGGTATTGAGCCTAACTTAGTCGTCTGTTGGGGCGGGCATTCAATTAATCCTGTCGAATATCAATACACTCGTGAAGTCGGTCATGAGCTTGGTTTACGTGAATTAAATATTTGTACTGGCTGTGGTCCCGGAGCAATGGAAGGCCCAATGAAAGGAGCTGCTATTGGTCATGCGAAACAACGCTATAACGATAGTCGATTTGTTGGCCTAACCGAGCCATCAATCATTGCGGCAGAGCCACCAAACCCTATCGTCAATGAACTTATCATTATGCCTGATATTGAAAAACGTCTAGAAGCGTTTGTACGTATGGCTCATGGTATTGTTATTTTTCCTGGTGGCCCAGGAACGGCAGAAGAGTTGCTTTATATCTTAGGGATCATGATGAACCCTGCCAATAGACAGCAACCTATGCCTATCGTTCTTACTGGTCCAAAAGAGAGTGAGGCTTATTTCCGCTCTATTGATACCTTTATTCGCGATACCTTAGGTGAAGAAGCTACTCACTATTATGATATTGTTATTGGTGACCCTGCTAAAGCGGCGGTTTTCATTAATCATGGTATTAAGAAAGTAAAAGAATATCGTAAAGCGACGGATGACTCTTATAGCTTTAACTGGGCTCTAAAAATTGAACCTGAATTTCAGTTACCATTTGAACCAACCCATGAAGCGATGTCCTCTTTGGATTTACATTTAAATCAACCAAAAGAAACATTAGCAGCCAACTTACGTCAAGCATTCTCGGGAATTGTCTCTGGTAATGTAAAAGCCGAAGGCATTGCTGAGATCGAAAAGCATGGTGTATTTAAACTGCATGGTGATCCTGACTTGATGAAAAAGATGGATCGTTTACTTCAAGACTTTGTAAAACAGGGTCGAATGAAGTTACCCGGTTCTAAATATGAACCTTGCTATAAAATCGTTATGGATTAAGGCTGGAATTTTTCACCTTCACTAACGTACAATAATAAGCCTATGCGAATTGCATGGGCTTTTTCTTTTTTTATTGATAGGTATGAATACGTTATGGCAATTCATCTGGTTATTATTGACGCTCTTAATCTTATTCGTCGCGTTCACTCAGCTCAACCTAACCAAGATGATATCCAAGCGGTTATCACTACCACCACTCGTACTATTAATAAAATATTAAAAGAAACAGAGCCAACTCATATCATTGCGGTATTTGATCATCATCTTCAAGATCGAGGATGGCGTGCAGAAATTCTTCCTCAATATAAAGAAGACAGAAAGCCCATGCCTGAAGCATTACAGAAAGGCATGGATGATATCCAAGAAGCATGGTGGAAACTAGGCATTGATTCACTGCTTTCTGATGGTGATGAAGCGGATGACTTAGTTGCAACCCTAGCTAATAAAGTAGCGGTGCATAATGAACAAGTTACGATTATTTCTACCGATAAAGGCTACTGTCAGTTGCTCTCTCCTACTTTACGTATTCGAGATTATTTCCAACATCGCTGGTTAGATGCTCCTTTTGTAGAAAAAGAGTTTGGGTTAAAGCCTGAACAATTGGCTGATTACTGGGGATTAGCTGGGATCAGTTCAAGCAAAATTACGGGGATTCCGGGAGTCGGTCCAAAAGCAGCCTTAGAAATTCTAACTCAATTCCCAACGATTGAGGCCGCGAACGAGTCTCAAGATCTTCCTAAAAAATACCGTAAGAAGTTTGATGAACATTACGAAACCGCTATTTTATGTCGTCAGGTTGCGGGGTTAAGAACGGATATTGAGCTTGGGTTTAATTTGCAAGATATACGATATGAGAAAGGGACTAGGGACTAGGGACTAGGGACTAGGGACTAGGGACTACCAAGTATAATGAATATAGTGTGCTTTTCTGCAAAAGAAAGATGGCTATATTTGATGTGGTTACCAAAACGATGACAAACAGTTTTTTTTGCGCCAAAGCACACCATATTCAACATCGTATCTAAATAATCTCAACACAGATAACCATTGTTGAAGTTCAATAAAAACGCCCGCTGATTATCAACATCAGCGGGCGTTTTTTATTTCTCACTAGTTTAGATTACATCAATATTTGTATAACGAAATATTAATGTGGAGAAATGTTTGAAATCGCTTGGATATGAACAGTGATTTCTTCACGGTCATGATATAAATGCTTAGCTTGAAGCTTGTATTGGAAACCGTTTTTCTTCAAGAAATCTTTTAGGTTTTCAATATCTTGAAGAACCTCATCATAACGACCTTTCATTGGTAATTTAAGGTTAAATAGCGCTTCTTTTGCCCAACCTTTAATTAGCCATTCACCCATAAGGTGTGCAACACGAGCAGGTTTCTCAACCATGTCACAAATTAACCATGTTACGTTCTTTCTTGGTGGTTCAAATTTAAAACCATCAACCATGTGGTGTTTTACTTGGCCTGTATCCATTAAGCTTTGAGCCATCATGCCATTATCAATCGCATGAACAAACATAGAACGCTTAACCAATTGGTAAGTCCAACCACCAGGACATGCACCTAAATCAACACCCCACATGCCTGATGCTAAACGATCATCCCACTCTTCTTTTGGAATAAATACGTGAAACGCTTCTTCCAATTTCAATGTTGAACGACTTGGCGCATCAGCAGGGAATTTCAAACGAGGAATACCCATAAAGAACTGAGAGTTATTATTTGTGTAAGAGTAACCTACGTAACAGTGACCCGGAGCAATAAAGCAAATATGCAAAACAGGGATTCGATTTGAATCTCTTTCTGTTAGCATTTTCTTTCCACGTAAAGCCTGACGCATTGGTACAGTAAATTTACGACAGAATTTTAATAATTCTTTTGCTTCGTTAGTATCTGGCGTTTCAATACGAATATCACCACAACAAGGCACATCTTCAACTTCAGATAGCGCATCTAAAATTGGAGAAATACGATCATCTTTTGGTAAATCACTAACTTCAACTGCAACCGCAAACATTTGACGAGCAAAAATTAGCTCATTAAATTTAATTTCACGAATTAATCGGTCTGCATCGCCTTCCTGATAGCATTCAAATAACACATAACCCGTATTATTTTTTAGGCGAGGGAAACCAAACACTTCTAGTTGAGTGGCTTTATCTTGGATCTCACCTGCACACTCTTTTTCAAAACCAGAGCGACAATAGAACATTACTTGTTTCACTTTGAAACCTCAGTCAAACGATAAGTTGAAATAGCCAGTATTAACCAGCCAATAATAAAACAGAATCCACCTAATGGCGTTATTGGTCCAAACCATTTAACACCAGTGAATACTAACGCATATAAACTACCACTAAAGAAAAGCATCCCAATGGTAAATAGCAAAGCCGCGTATGATACCCCTTTTGAAAATGAATTTCTCAACAAAATTCCACATCCAAATAAAGCAAGGGTATGCCACATTTGATATTGAACTGCAGTTTCATATACATCAAGTAGATAAGGAGATAAAACCGCTTTTAAACCATGAGCACCAAATGCCCCTAGTCCAACAGTTAATGCTCCACTCATACTCGCAATCAATAAACATAAGCGACTATTCATCATCCACAATCTCTTGTTCGCTACGAGCTTTACTTAAAATCCACTCTCTAAACGTAGCAATACGACCGGTATCAGCCTGTTTTTCATTACATACAAGATAGAAAGCATTCTTACTCACTAATACTTCTTCAAATGGAGCAACCAAACGACCCGCATCTAATTCAGGTTGAGCTAATACGTTATTACCTAACGCAATACCTTGCCCATGAGCAGCAGCTTGTAACACCATAGTCGAGTGACTAAAAATAGGTCCTTGGTTTACATTCATGCCAGCTAATTCGTAATGCTTAACGAACTGCTTCCAGTCTTTACGAGAAGTATCATGCAATAACGTATGAAAACGTAAATCATCAATGGTTGCTAATGGTTTTTCATTCAGTAGCACTTGAGGTGAACATAATGGCAATAACTGCTCTTGATATAACAGTTCAACTCGCAGACCCGGCCAATTACCTCGACCATAATAGATAGCAACATCCACATCTTCGGTTAATGAACCTTCATCCATATCAACGGCTTTAATACGAACATCAATATCTGGTTCTTGGTTATTAAAATCCGATAATCTTGGTACCAACCATTGAATAGCAAAACTTGGCGGTAAACTAATAGTTAGTGCCCCTTTGGCACTTCTTTCCAATACTTTATCTGTTGCTTCAGATAAAGAAGAGAAGATTTCTTTAATGTCTAAAAAGTAGCTCTGTCCCTCTTCTGTTAATAACAAAGAGCGATTTCGGCGTCGAAAAAGTTTAAGACCAAGAAACTCTTCTAATGCTTTGATTTGGTGGCTAACTGCCGCTTGTGTAACAAATAATTCTTCTGCTGCACGCGTGAAGCTTAAGTGCCTGGCTGCCGCTTCAAACACACGTAAAGAATTTAAAGGTGGTAATCTTCGAGACATAAGAACTCACATTTTGAACCATTAGTTTTTTTAATGCCAAGTATTATAATTTGTCCATTGTCGAACTACCAGATAAAACCTAATATTAGCCCCGTAGTTTAGAGGTAAGACATATATTCCTCCCTGAATATTTTTCCCCTCTCTCTAAACTGCAATGTTGTGTTTGCATATTGGCTCGACTGTTAGAGCCCGATCATTGATATCAACTTATTGATACCAATGCTCAATATTTCCTGTGTTTTTGACCTATGGTTAAAAAAGATTAGTTAGCACCGTTTAATACGGTGCTTTTTTTTGCCTGTAATTTTGACTTACGCACCATAAATCCGCATCATTCTCCTGTTTGCTAACCCAATGAAGAAAATTCTTATGACTGCATTTAATGTTGAACTTGTTCGCTCTCAATTCCCAGCTCTATTACAAGAAGTAAATGAGCAACCTATTGCGTATTTTGATAGTGCGGCAACCACACAAAAACCATTAGCTGTATTAAATGCAATTCAAGATTATTATCAAAAAAGTAACGCTAATGTGCATCGTGGCAGTCATAGCCTAACTGCCTCTGCTACGCTTCAATTTGAACAAGCCAGAGAAACGGTTCAACACTTCATTAATGCGAAAAGCAGTAAGGAAATAATTTGGACTCGTGGTGCCACAGAAGCCATTAATTTAATCGCTCAAACTTATGCTCGTAATACATTACAAGTTAATGATGAAATTTTAGTGAGTGAATTAGAACACCACGCGAATATTGTTCCTTGGCAAATTGTTGCAGAACAAACCGGAGCAAAAATCATTAAAATCCCAATGAAGTCAAATTGCACATTAGATATGGATGCATTTGAGTCATTGGTAACCAAAAACACCAAAATTGTTGCCGTTGCTCAAGTAACCAACGTGACAGGAACACAAAACCCTGTTGAAGAAATCATTAACATTGCACACAGCGTTGGGGCGATTGTTGTTGTTGATGGCGCTCAAGGGATTGTTCATCATGCGATTGATGTTCAAGCAATGAATGCCGACTTCTATGTTTGCTCTGGTCATAAATTATTTGCACCTGCTGGGATCGGTGCTCTATATGGTAAACAACACTTACTTGAGTCCATGCCTGTATGGCACGGGGGTGGTAAAATGGTTGAGAAAGTGTCGTTTGAAAAAACCACATTTGCAGAACTTCCAGGAAAGTTTGAAGCAGGTACACCTAATGTTGCCGGAGCGATTGCTTTTGCCACAGCCATTAACTGGGTTAAGCAATTTGCCCATGATGATCTAAATGCTCATATTAATGAACTTCGTCAAATGGCGATTGATGGAATCAAAGATATTGAGGACTTACGCTTTATTGGATTACAAGATAACGCCAGCCTATTCTCTTTTGTTATTGATGGCGTCCATCACCAAGATATCGCTACGCTATTAGATCAACAAGGCATCGCTGTACGCTCTGGTAATCACTGTGCTCACCCTATGCTAGATGCTCTAGGGCTTACAGGTACTGTACGTGTTTCATTTGCCTTGTATAATACAAAACAAGATGTTCAACGTTTTATCGACGCGCTAAACAAAGCCGCAGATATGCTATAAGCTCAAATTTAAGGTATTCATTTATGTCCACTTTCCCATCATCGCCTTTTGGTTTTGACATTACTCACTCGACAGTACTTGATTTAATGAGTAACGCTAAAGGTTGGGAAGACCGCTACCGTAACGTAATTCAATTAGGTAAAAAACTGCCTAACATGCCTGAAGAACTACAACAGGAAAACGTGACGATCTCTGGTTGTGAAAGTAAAGTATGGTTACAACATCAAGTCATTGATGGCGTTTATTTCTTCTGCGCAGACTCTGATGCAAGAATTGTTCGTGGGCTTATCGCATTAGTCATGGCGGCAGTTAATAATAAAACCGCAGAAGAGATTAAGGCTTTCGACATGGATGGGTACTTTGCTCAATTGGGGTTAATTGAACATTTAAGCCCATCACGTGGTAATGGGCTTAAGGCGATCATTGAAACGATCAACGGCTTAATTTAAAGCAGGAACGAGAACACTTCCCTTCAAGGAACTAGGTACGAGAAAGACTTTTACTCGTACCTTAATTCTAATCCCTAGTCCCTACTTACTATGTTTCTCAATCAACTTCTCTACAATTCTCGACACTGCCACAAACCCAAACGTCGCCGTTACCACCGTAGCAGCACCAAAACCACTCGCACAATCCATACGCTTAGGACCTTCAGCAGTTGCTTTAGTTGCACATACTGAACCATCAGCTTGTGGGTATTTCAAATGCTCAGTTGAGTACACACAATCAATACCAAACTTACGTTTAGGGTTCTTAGTAAAATTATGGTGACGACGCAGCGTATCACGTAGCTTCTTAGCTAATGGATCTTGAATCGTCTTAGTTAAATCTGTGATTTGAATTTGAGTCGGATCCGTTTGACCACCTGCACCACCAGTCGTAATCACTTTAATCTTATTGCTCTTACAATAAGCCAGTAATGCCGCTTTAGGTTTCATGCTATCAATGGCATCAAGTACGTAATCAAACTCTTTAGAGATGTATTCAGATAGATTTTCAGGGGTAATGAAATCATCGATTAAATTAATCTTACACTCAGGGTTAATTAATTTAATGCGCTCAGCCATGACTTCAATTTTGCTTTGACCAATCGTACCTGTCATCGCATGAATTTGACGGTTAATATTCGTCACACATACGTCATCCATATCGATTAACGTAATTTCACCTAAACCAGTACGTACTAGCGCCTCTACAGCCCAAGAACCCACACCACCAATACCAACTACACATACATGAGCTGCACGCATAATTTCTACTTCACTATTACCATACAAACGGCGAGTGCCACCAAAACGTTGGTCATAACTTTCAGAAGCAGGAGTGGTTAATTCGCGCATGGGGTTACCTTACTCAAAAACAAAAAAAGAGCACGATTTATACGCACTCTTTTTTAGAAGATCAAGTGTTAAGCGATACAAGCGGCCAACACATTATTTTGATTTAGGCATTTCCCAAGGATTTTCAGTTTCAGTATCCTGCAAACCCAATTTCCACACTCGACCAAAATGCTTAAAGTGGCCCGCAGCAATACCTGCTTCTGTTCCCATTCCATAATATTGATCTAAATGGTTTTCTTTAACTGCACCACCCGTATCTAAAGCAAGTAATACTTTAAGTACGTGCTTCCCTGTCCACTTACCGTCTTTATCTAATTGAGGGACTTCAGCAAGGATTGGGGTTCCCATAGGCAATAAAGTACGATCAGCAGCTACAGCGGCACCAGCATGCAATGGTATACCCGCGGTACCTAAAACATGATGCGCTTCTTTTGGTGAGAAAAAGACATAAGAAGGGTTTGTCTCTAACAATTCACGAACCGTTGCTTCATCGTTTTTCGCAACCCATTCTTTGATTGCTTTTAAAGACATATCTTTACGCTCAACTTCACCACGCTCTATCAGAATGCGGCCAATACTTACGTAAGGATGATTATTTTTCCCACCATAGGCAAAATACTCAAGTTTGTCATCATCACCAAAATGGACAAAGCCACTGCCTTGCACTTCCATGATAAACGGGTCAATCATGTTATCAGCATAACCTAACTCAAGTCCTAATCCTGCTAATGCTCCCGCGTTAATTTCTGCACGAGTTGGACAATCTGAACCACAATCAGGCTTATCATATACTGGGTATTTAAACGTTTCGTTCGGCGTATGACGCATCTCAATTACTGGAGAAAAGTAACCGGTAAACATCACGTTACCTTTTTTATCACCACCACCCATCTGAGCAAATTGAATACCGTAGTTCGACAACTCTGCAGGGTTTGAACTTTCATCAATCCATTTTTGTAATTGAACATAAAGTTCTTCATAACGTAATGACATTGATTCAGAACGCTCTAAAACTTCTGCACTCTGTTTTTTGAAAGCACTAAAATCTGAAGGCTTATCTGAATTAATTTCGCCAACTTTATTCAAGTTACTACTAAACCCACCATCCAGATACTGCTGAGCACGATCTGTTGGTTGATCAGCACACCCAGCTAATCCAAGAAGAACACACACAAAAGATAATTTACGAAACACAATAAAGCCTTATTGAGAAATAATGCGGCAAGGATGACAAACAAATTCAGAGAGGGCAATTATTTAGAGTGCAATAAATGTAAGAAAAGGATAATTTTGACAAACTTTGACATTACAGAGAAAAGCTATTCGAGATAAAAGACTATCTCGAATAGAAAATAAGCAGATAAATTAATACTTCAACAGATAATTACTGTTTACGAAAACTGGATTTATAATGAGCAGGCTTAATGCGTAAAAGCTGTTCGCCATCTTCATCTTCAACTTGATACACGTATTCAGTATCGCCATGCATATAACTTAGTATTGTGCCGTCAAAGTCATATTGTGTATTAATTAGACGGCCATGAGTATATATACCAGCAGAACTGATAGTAAAGCTATCCTGTGCATAGCTCGGGACGCCTAATTCAACCCAATTACCATATAATTGTGTTGATGGCATTTTAGCAAACATACCCGCTCGATACATTGCTGCAATTGTCCCAGCAACAAGACCAACCGCAACAAGTCCTATTAATACCAATAATCGAACTTTTCTTTTTTGTAACTCTTTTTCTTGGGCTTGACTCATCACTACGCCTAATAAAAACCATTGATATATAAGCTTATCGGCATTTATTTTAAATATTAAGAAAAAGTTATGTGACCTTCTACTAAATACTTGCGCAAATTAAAATAAATAGTCACAATAAGTGAATAAGTATTTATCATGGAAGATATATCGTGAAGTTTCGTAGTACTGCTTTAGTTAAGGGATTCCGTCAATCCGCACCTTACGTCAACGCTCATAGAGATAAAACCGTTGTCATTATGCTTGGTGGAGAAGCGATTGCAGATCCTAACTTCGCTAATATAGTTAATGATATTGCCCTTCTCAACTCATTAGGATTACGAATTGTCATCGTCTATGGCACTCGCCCACAAATGCGTTCATTACTAAAACAGACAGAGCATCACGCTCCTTTCCATAAAGGTATACGCATTACTGATGAGCAAACACTAGAGCTAGTAAAGCAAATAGCTGGACAGTTACAACTCGACATCACCGCTCGCCTCTCAATGAGTTTAAACAACACCCCAATGGCAGGAGCACAAATTAACGTTATCAGCGGCAATTTTGTTATTGCTCAACCTCTAGGTGTTGATGATGGTATTGATTATTGCCACAGTGGACGTGTCCGTCGAATCGATACCCAAGGGATCAATCGAATGTTAGATCAACAATCTATTGTTCTACTTGGCCCTGTTGCGAGTTCTGTTACCGGCGAATGTTTTAATCTTTTATCAGAAGATGTCGCCACTCAGTTAGCTATCCGCTTAAATGCCGACAAGCTCATTGGTTTCTGTTCAGAGCAAGGTGTCCTTAATGAAAAAGGACAGATTTTAGCGGAATTATTTCCAAGTGAAGCTGAAGAGATCCTTCAACGTCTTGAAAAAGAATTAACACCAGAAAACGGAAAACTCACGGGCACAATGCGCTTTTTAAAAGGAGCGATATCTGCATGTAAAGCTGGGGTTCCTCGTAGTCATTTAATTAGCTACAAAGAAGATGGCGCATTAATCCAAGAGCTATTTTCTTTTGATGGTATTGGTACTCAAGTAGTAATGGCGAGCTCTGAACAAGTTCGTGATGCTGAAATTGATGACATTGGTGGCATATTAGATTTAATCCGCCCATTAGAAGAGGAAGGCATTTTAGTTCGCCGCTCTCGTGAACAGTTAGAACAAGAAATTGCACAATTTACGATTATTGAAAAAGATGGGTTGGTCATAGCATGCGCCGCTTTATACCCTTTCCCTGAAGAAGGCATAGCAGAAATGGGCTGTGTTGCTGTTCATCCTGATTATCGAGATGGCGATCGCGGTGTTATTTTATTAAATCGTTTACGCGCAAAAGCAAAACAATACAAATTATCCCAGCTGTTTGTTCTCACCACTCGCAGTCTTCATTGGTTTAGAGAGCAAGGTTTTATTGAGGTAGATGTTTCACACTTACCGATGAAAAAACAGAAACTGTATAACTTTCAGAGAAAATCAAAAATTCTTGTTTTAAAAGGATTATAAAAAAGGCCGCAGAAGGAAATCCCTTTGCGGCCTATTTGTTCTTACTGAATAACTTAAACTATCCAACGTTGAGATTAACGGCTAATGACCGGCACTTTTTGATAATAAATTAACCACAAGAACACCAGACAAAATTAAGCCAATCCCAATGATCCCTGCAAGATCTAACTTCTGTCCGTAAGCAAAATATCCAATAGCGGCAACAAGGACGATACCGGCACCACTCCAGATTGCGTAAACAATACCAACAGGCATACTTTTTACGGTTACAGACAGCAAAAAGAAAGCAATACCATAGCCAACAGCCACAATTAAACTTGGTGTCAATTTAGTAAATTGCTCGGTTTTAGGAATGAATGAGGTTGCAATCACTTCTGAAATAATCGCAATAATAAGAGCCATCGCAGGCGGCATTGAAACAAGTAATTTAAACATATAACAGTAAAACTCTAGATCAGAACCAACCACTAATCATCTAATTAACATGGTTGGTAAAAATAGAATATCCGACATTCCTTCCGAATTTTAGAGCCGCAATTATAGGCATTTTTAACTCTTTGGCTAGACTCAAAAACAGTAAATAACTATTACAAAGATGAAATAATAGAGTGACCGACTTCTAAAAGTTAATCACTCTCATATTATTTAATTCATTAGTGATACTAACCCACTGTTTCTCTGAGTTTTAACCATAACACCTCGAGCCACTACTTTTTCTGTTGCGAACAGATCGAGTTTTTTCTTCGCACGAGTCACACCTGTATAAATTAACTCACGGGTTAAGATTGGGCTAAACTCTGCGGGTAGCGCCAATACTGTATGTTCAAATTCAGAGCCCTGAGATTTATGGATCGTCATGGCATAAACGGTTTCATGCTCAGGTAACTGGCTTGGTAACACACCACGAATCGAACCATCTGGCATATCAAAATAAACACGTAAACGCTGATCAACAGGATCTGGCATCGCAATACCAATATCACCGTTATACAAACCGACACCATAATCATTTTGCGTTACCATAACAGGGCGACCCGAATACCAAATTTCATCACCATGAGGGATTAAATCAGACTTTTTCAACGCTTTTTCAATACGTTGATTTAATCCAACCACACCAAAATCCCCTTCGCGCATCGCACATAATAATTGAATTTGGCTAAATGCTTTCAGTACGATTTCAGGTTTATCACCTGCGTGAATATGGCCTAAGTAACTGCGATAACCATTGACCATCATAGTAATCATTGCATTGTAACTATCATTACTTAAATCATGAAAACGAATATCTGAGAACCCTTTGGCCCATACAGCTTCTACTTTAAATTTACTGCCTTCATTTATAGCTTTGGCAAGCTGGCCTATGCCTGAACGCGCATCAAAACGGTAACTCTTTTGCAGCATACATAAGCTATCTGCAACCGCATTATTATGTGATTGTGCCGATAGATTAAAGCCAGTTAGTTGAGATAATTGCTGAGCTTGATTCTGACTGTAACCCATTTTGGTAAACTGACAAATATCACCTAACACCGCTCCCGCTTCAACCGAAGCTAGTTGATCTTTATCGCCCAATAAAATAACACGAGCGTGTTCAGGTACCGCATCGAGTAGTCGGGCCATCATAGGCAAATCGACCATAGACGCTTCATCCACCACCAATACATCAAGATGTAACGGGTTGGATTTGTTATGACGAAAATCCACTTGATTAGGAATATAGCCAAGCAGTCGATGCAGTGTACTCGCATCAGTCGGGATCGCTTCTTTCACTTCTGGTGCTAAACCAATGGATTGTACCGCCTGACCAATGGACTCAGTCAAACGCGCCGCGGCTTTACCCGTTGGCGCAACCAGTTTAATCGCTATGTTTTTATTATCCTGCTGAGCTTGCGTCACTAAGGAGGCCAAAAGCTTAGTTACTGTGGTTGTTTTACCCGTACCTGGACCACCAGAAATAACAGAAAATCGACGAGTTAACGCCACAGCTGCCGCGACTTTTTGCCAATTCACACAATGGTTATTTGGAATTAATTGCTCTAACGTTTCGAGTTCTGACGATTTGGTCGCGGCTAATAACACCGCATCAATCGCCTGCCAATCAAGATCATCTGATTGAACAACATCAAGCATATCGCACACTAATTGTTGGCGAGAAACTTGATTGTTATTCTCTAATTTTTTTAATGCTGAAAATAAAAAATGATACTGACGAGCAAACAACTCATCCAATGTATTCGATAGCTGAGGATTTACCGCCACACTTTGCGCCGCTTTAGTAATACGGTTAGACACACGTTGCTCAAATGCCCAGTAGCGTTGTAAATACAAGCGAGTACCATCAAAAGCTAAAGGCTTGGCTTCTGTACCATTTGATACTGTAGAAGCAGTGGTTAACTCCGAAATCCAGAGGCTTTTTTCTGGAACTAATTCTAATAACGCATCACGATACTTTGCTGGGAGAGTAAAAAGATCGCCCTGTTCTATCTGCTCAATATCAATACAGACGTGACCTTTTCCTAACTCATGACTTGTAATCGCAGACAACAGCATGATGAGATTTTTATCGCTATTTTTTTCTTGTTGAGCGATAAATTTAGCAAATTGAAGATCCAATGGGCGAAGTACACCATGAGCCATTAAGTGTTGTAATTGCTTAAGCATCAACTGTTTCTCCATCTACCAATTTCTCTAACTCTTCTAACAAAGCTTTGCTCGATTTTGAATAAAATACCCCATTAGAATTTGCATCATGTCCTTCATGTGTATCTTCAACACCACGCAAGAAAATATAATACGCACCACCAAAGTGGGTATCGTAATCATAATCAGAAATACGACTTTTCAAGAATCGATGAAGCGCTAAAGCATATAACTGGTATTGGAAGTCATAACGATGATCTCGCATTGCCTCAACTAAGGCATCGCCAGCGTAACATTCTGGAGAGTCTCCTAGATGATTTGATTTCCAATCGAGAACGTAATATTTGCCCTCATGCTCAAACACTAAATCGATAAAGCCTTTAAGCATGCCACTAACGGTAGAGAAACCCAATTCCCCCGCTCTCGCAGACACTTCATCATGCTTCGCTATGGTTTTATTTACTAAACTTGAGTTCAGTAATTTAATAGGAAGTAAAAACTCCATTTCGACTAAACGTTGAGTTGGACCTTTGCTTGCTAAACGTAAGTTCTCACCATCGAGTGGACAATCTAACACTCGTTGCATCATGTTTTGAACGACTTCTAACCATTCTGCATCGTAATTTTCTTTCTCTAGTAGCTTAATGATGATTTGCGTATTTTCTTCACTGGTGATGGGCTGAGTAAATTCAACCTCTTCAAACAATGAATGTAAAAACGTACCCGCTCTCGCTCCACGAGGGAAAGTAAAGATGGTTCGCTCTGGCTCTAAATCCAACTCTTTATCGTCTTTATCTTCTGCTGAATCGATATCTAAATTAATGAGCTCTAATGAAGCATCATTATGGTGATTGCCTTGCTTTACCAATCCAGAATAACTGGTCATCCACCAATTACTTTTCACAGGTTCAATTAACTTATTAGCGTGCAGTTCAATATGCTTATCTTGAACCTCTTGATACAGCTCATCGGTGATGATTTGAGGTGATTGGATCACCATAGGCGAATTGCCTGCAATCAACTTTTCAAGACACGCTTGTAGTTCTTCAACATTACATTCATCGGCTTGCTGGATTAGATAACCTAAACCTGATAGATGCACACCCGTTGGTGGCTTTTTCGAGATGCCTTTGGTGATAGGCGCGATGCCGATATAACAAGCATAAACCGCACGAGTCAGCGCTACATAAATCAAACGTAAGTCTTCAGCTAAACGCTCTTTTTCTGCCTTCTCAACGGAATCGTCTTCTTTTAATAAATCCAACACCGAGTAACGGTTGGCTTCATCATAAAAACTGACCTCACCTTTTTTGTCTATCGCACGATATGAGCAAACAAAAGGCAAAAAGACTAAGTCATATTCCAACCCTTTAGATTTATGAATAGTGACAATTTGCACCAAGTTACGCTCTGATTCTAAACGTACCGTCTGCTCTTCTGAATCCCCATTAGGCTCTGAAATAGACTCAGACAACCAACGTAATAAACCATAATCACTGTCTAAAGTTTGACTGGTTTGTTGCAGTAATTCGCCGATATGCAATAAATCAGTCAGTTGACGTTCACCGCCATTTTCAGCTAATAAACGCTCTGAAATACCTTGCTGAGTAATGATTTGATGCAACATAGGCATAATGCCACGTTGTTGCCAATGCTTACGATAGGCACGAAACTCATTAACTGCTTGCTCCCACTGCATTTCATCGACATTAAACTGGTGCAATTGATCCGCGGTATAAGCAAATAATGACGATGCTAATGCTGAACGAACCGCTCTTGCATCTGTCGGCATCATGGCCGCTTGCAATAAACGCAATACATCTTTAGCTAATGGAGAAGAAAATACGCTATCACGGTTAGATAAATAAACACTCGCAATGCCTTGTTTTGATAAGGCTTCACGAACTAATTTACCTTCTTTACCAGTACGAACTAGAACTGCAATATCACCCGCTTTGATGGCTTGTTTTTTCTCACCGTTTTGTAAATACGCCGAGCCTTGTTGCGCCCCAGTCAAAATAGTTTGAATTTGTGCGGCAGTTGATTCTGCCATCACACGCTGATAACTGGTTTTATTTACTGGATTGCCATCTTTACTCTCTTGCAACCAGAATGTCATGGCTGGCTGAGTTTGATTATCTAACGCCCATGATTTTTGCTCAGCATTAACAGGGTTATATTTAACCGGATAAAATGGAATATCATCATCGTACAAAAAAGGCTGTTTGCCATGTTCAAAAATACGGTTCACTGACGACACCATATCTGCCGTTGAGCGCCAGTTAGTATCCAAGGTGTAATGATCCACCACTTGGCGACGAGCTTGAATATAAGTAAAAATATCCGCACCACGGAAGGCGTAAATCGCTTGTTTTGGATCGCCAATCATAAATAAACCACATTGTGGCTGATCTTGATAAAGCGTACTAAAAATCGAATATTGCAGCGGATCGGTATCTTGGAATTCGTCGATCAACGCCACAGGGTATTGTTCACGGATCTTTTCTAACAATAAGGCGTTATCTTGATTTTCTGTGGCTTGAGATAATTGAGTCAGCAAATCATCAAACGATAACCAATTCTTTTGCTCTTTCGCTTGCTGCAAAGTTTTACGACATTGATGAATCGCCAATGATAGTAGTGGCTGTTTGATCTCTAATGGTTGAGCTAGAAAATCATCAATGAGTTTAAATACGGCGTGTTCCGGCGCTTCGCTCTTTTTGGTTTTTTCAATTAATAATTCTTGAGAAAACTTTTCTAGCTTATCGTGTACTTGCAATGAGGTAGTTGGGTTATTGGCCCACGATGACACTTGCTCTAACCAATTCGGTAAATTCTTTTTGGTGTAGCTGCGTTTATCAACACCAGAGCCTGCAATTAACGCCTCAAAATCGGAGCAATGTTCTGACCACTGTTTTTTTAATTCATCAATACGAGCAATGCCTTGCTGACAAAACTCTTCTAATGAATTTTCTAACGGCTCTACGGTTAAATGCTTTGGGACACCAGTAAGACTATTGCCCATATCACCTAATAATGCCGATGGGCTTGACCAACAGCCATAAACACTTTCAGCCACCATTTTTGGTAGATGATAAAAACTGCGACGCCAAAAATCCGCAGCCACTTGATGCATTAATTTCGCTTGGTCGGTAACAAACTCACTCTCAAATTGCGCACCAGATTCAAAGGCATTTTGAGTTAACATACGTTGACAAAAACCATGAATGGTAAAAATTGAGGCTTCATCCATGCTGCGTTCGGCATTCAACAGGATCTGTGCCGCTGACTTATGATCACCAATGGATGCCAACAGTGGATCAATAACCGGATCACCACTCTTATAATCATTATTATGAACAGCACGAGCAAACGCTAAACGAGCATCATGTATTTTTGCTCGGATACGCTCTCTCAACTCAGCCGTTGCCGCTTCTGTAAAAGTTACTACCAATATTCTATCTACGGTTAATTCTTCACTATGACGGCTATTTTCCTCGCCATGTCCCAGCAATAAACGTAAATACAAACTGGCAATGGTAAATGTTTTACCAGTACCGGCTGAAGCTTCAATTAAACGTGTCCCATGTAAAGGAAACGTCATTGCATTCAATTGATTTGGAGCTGCGATTGTCGTCATCAAACATCACCGTTTTAAACATCAACATCCTGTTTTTACAAGATATTTATGTGATCCATATCGTAGTTCATCAGAAACTAAGATAATAAAAATAATAAAGCTATCAATGTGAGATCTTTCTCACGGTTCACTTTTTGAGCTTTGTTACACTCAGCGCCACTTACAAAGCGCTCATTAAATGTGCACTTGTAATCAGGATTCGGTCAACCTCTGACCTGTGGCCGTACAGCGAACGCCCTACACTAAAAATGATTTACTGGCGGCCACCCTACTTTCTACTGAT
This sequence comes from Aliivibrio sp. S10_S31, assembly GCF_014694495.1. Taxonomy (NCBI): domain Bacteria; kingdom Pseudomonadati; phylum Pseudomonadota; class Gammaproteobacteria; order Vibrionales; family Vibrionaceae; genus Aliivibrio; species Aliivibrio sp. S10_S31. Next base: position 54,635 of record NZ_JAAUWR010000023.1, read on the forward strand.
GACTCACCTTTACTCTTTATAACTTTTCTTTCTCGCTATGTAGTAATGCATTACGTAATACCTTTTGAGCATTATCAAAAATAGCCTGACCAAAATCATCATTCCATTCTGGCCACATGCGTATCACATAATCATTGCTATTTTCACCAGCAAAGCGGGTTCCATTGTATTCATCAGCCATTTTTTTCAGGGCTTTTTGATGTGTTTCTTCGTCATCATTCCACACACCTTTTTTATCAACGTGTGCTTCTAGCCCTGCTAATGCCGCTTTTGGTAAATAAGCTAATGGTGCGCAATTACCCGAAATATAAAGGCTTAATATAGTCTCTAGTTCTTGGTATGCTTTTTCTTTCTCGATGGTTTCAAAGTGATAAATCGCATCTGTACCAAATAGGTGAGTAAATTGCTGCTGGCCCATTGCACATAGACACAGGTGATCAATCCAGGTTGCTAAAATTTCATGTGAGCGAATTTTACCGCCACGATAACGCAGCATTCCGGCCTGATAACGCTGTTTTAACCAACCTTGCAGTTCCATTTCACCATGAGAGAAGGTAAAGCGTAAACGCACTTCTTGATCATCTAATGGTAATGTCGTTAATGGTTGAATATGAGCAACCAAATCTTTTACCGTGTTCACTTCTTTATCTGCAGCTATCTCACCAAAGCTACCAATCGGTAATTTACCTTGGGCTTTTTGCTGCTGATAAAAATCGCGAGATATTTGAGATACATGGTTAGGATCATCATAGGCCAATAAGTCCTCTAATAGATCCGATTTCATACCATAGCCAGTACGACCATCGATGGTAAACGGCTCATCATCTTCAACTCGACTCTCTACCGTTTCAAAAAAGACTTTTAAGCCACGATTAAAGAAATAAGCAACAGGTAATCGCCAAAAACGTTGCAGTTCAGTAAGCTCCAATTCTTTTGTTTCTGGTGTATACACTAATGGCGCAGCCTGAAATTCAGGTGCCGCTGCCCCTTCTAATTTAGCCGTTGGTAACCACTCACTTGCATAGCTTGTGTTATCACCAATAAAACTTTGTTGGCTATAAGGAACCAGAGGGTGTTCTATGGTTAATTGCTTAACCAAGCGTTTTGCGGATGCTTCAGGATTTAACTCACTATCACCCTCTAGGCAATAACCTTGCTGGCAATATTCAAGTAACTCACTGACTAATACTGACGGTGCTTTTTCTGTGTTATCGCGAATTGAACGCCCAATATAACTTAAATAAAATGCTTTATTTGCCGATTGCAGTGCTTCTAAGAACAGATATCTATCATCATCTCGACGTGAACGGTCACCCGGTTTCATGCGTTTTTGCATTAAATCGAAACCTTCAACAGGCATGGTTCGCGGGTAAGACCCATCCGTCATCCCAAGCAAACACACCACATCAAATGGAATAGAACGCATTGGCATTAAAGTACAAAAGTTAACTTGCCCGGCTAAGAATCGTTGACTCGCTTTACCGCCAGATAAGTTATTTTTCAGATAATTATTAATAATTGGTGCAGAGATTGGCGCATCAAAACCCGCATCTTCTAAGTTCTCTTCTAGCTTTTGCAGTTGATCTCGAATGCTTTTAACGACCAATTCACCTTCTAATTCAACATCTAAAAAATCATCCATTAATTGGTTGATGGTGGTTCGCCATGTTGTAATGGCATGCGGTTGGCCTAGGATGATCTGATAAGTCAAAAGCTGATCAATAAACTGCGCTAAGTTACCGGCAATTTCCGCATTCATGCCCTGCACTTGTTCGTAACTCGCCATGCCTTCGAATAGCCCAGCACCTTGCTCCATCGCATAACCAAGCAACATGCGTTGAATACCAAATAACCACGAGTTTTGATTGTGTTCAGGAAGATCAAACTGTGCAGATGTGCTGTTATCTAATCCCCAGCGAATACCGGTTTCTTCAGCCCAGCGTTTCACAATTTCAAATTGCTCAGCATTGAATTTAAAACGAGACATTACGGCAGGCACTTCCAATAATGTGAGCAATTCAGAAAGACCACAACGATTCTCAGGCAGCGCCATCAAGGTCATGAAAGCCAATAACACTGGGTTTTCTTGCTCAGCACTTTGGTCTGAAATCGCAAAAGGAATATAACGATCAAACGCCGCATTACCAAAGACGGCTTGAATCGCCGCACTGTAAACATTGATATCAGCCACCATCACGATAATATCGCGCGGCTTTAAGTTTGGGTCATTAGCAAACATATCCAATAACTGATCATGTAAAACCTCGACCTCTCGCATTGGACTATGGCACGAATGTAAAAGAATCGAACGATCATTAGGATCGATTAATTGTTTATGCTGACTATTATCAAGCACATCATCACGACTGCGCTCTTCAAGATTTAAAATATCAGACTGAATGGAGTGCAACAGATTATCGCTACCAACATCAACAAAGGCATCAATCTCTTGTGCTTCCATTTCTGATAATAAACAAAGATTATCTCTGCCTAATTTACCCCACGAGGCAAGCAATGAATTCCCCACTTCAGAAGTATGTAATTCATCCTCAAAATTAGCCTCAATAGAACCTTTTAATTGTTCGGAATCACCAATATGCTCACTATGATCATCTAGCCATTTAACTTGCAGGCGATTACGGGCTTCTAAACGAGCAAGGTATTTTCTGTCTCGAATTTCTCCCCAGTAATAACGGCAAGGATTGGTAAACATTAAATGCACATCAATATGCTGACCTAACGCCGCAAGCGCATCTAAATAACGAGGAGGAAGTGAAGTAATGCCCACCACAAACAAACGCTTAGGCATCCCTTTTGGCAAAGTGCCCGTTTGTAGGTAATTTTCGAGAGTTTCAATAAAGTGCTCAAACATATTGGCACGATGGTAAGGCGAATGACCAAGAGCAAGCGTTTGATCATATAACGCTCGCCATAAAATAGGTTGCCAAGGATGCTCCCCTTCTAATTCAGCAACTTCTTCTCCGGCTTCCCACAGTTGAATCCACTCAGGGCGGAACACCAAGTATTGGTCAAAGATATCGGCAATTTTTGCAGCCAATTGATAACACTTAAGTTGGTTTTCATCATTTTCTAAATAGCGCTGCAGAGGTGCGAACTCATCTTGTTTTAACAGCTCGGGTAATAACGTCACTATCTTCCATGTCATGGCTTCTTTGTGAAAGGCACTGCGCTTTGGCACATCATCAAGTACCTGAGTAAACAGATCCCAAATAAAAGTAGCAGGAAGTGGAAAAGTGAGGTTAGCCGCAATACCTAACTCTTTTGCGAGTTCGATTTTGAGCCATTGTGACATACCGGGACTTTGAACAAGTATTTGCTCTTGCTCGAACGGGTTATCAAGGGGGTTAAGGCGAATTAACTCAACGACAAGTGATTTAAGAACATCAAGTTGATTTGAATGATAAACAGTAAACACACCCAGCTCGCTTATAAGAAAATGAAAGTTCCTATAGCTTAACGTAACTGGATGTGTTTGAAGAGAAAAAAAGCTTATAAATTAATGTGCATGACTCATATTTGCCAAACGATTTGTCATTCGAGTAATTGGACGGTAATGAGCTAAATAATGAATCGCAACATAACTTACCACACAAGTTGCTATCACTAATTCAACAACAGCGAGCGTTCTTACTTGGTAAACATAATTTGCCGCTACACCTTGGGATAACATCCAGTTCGCTGTTTTAAATAATGCGGTTGCACCAATGACCATAGGGAAGGTAAACGCTGCATAACCAGGACTAAATGGTAGTCTCATTAATTTAAAGAAAGCCATGTAAATTACGCTTGTCATTAACACAGCAATACCAAATAGAAGTGCAATAATCACAGGTGATGGTGAAGCTGTCACCGTTAAATAACCTGCTAATGATAAGCTTGCTGGCGCTGCCATGATTGCGATGGTTGGTTTTGCTGCATCTGGTACTTCATGACTAAAAATCAAACGGTAGATCATGATTGGTAACATAATTGCGTAGCTAACTAAACCAAACATTAATACCCAATGAGCCACTGATACTAATGATGCGTTACCAGAGAAAGAAACATCAGCAACAATTAAGCCTACCGGTGGAACAAACCAACTTGGCACCATATGATGCAATTCAAAATCTTTTGCTCGATGATAAATAAAAGAGATTAAGAAAATAATATGAACCGCTACCGCAGCAAGCCATAAAGCATCTCCCGCTGCACGGTAAAAATGCCCAATAGAAGCTGATACCACCATAGTACCCATTGCAAATGTTGGAGCGACACTACCAACAACAGGGTGCGCTAATTCATTCCATAAAACAGCAGGGTGTAATAAAAATTTAACGGCTAATACCAATAATAAAACAGACGCAATTGCCGCTGAGATCCACTGTGCATAACCATTTAATGGTAATGCGTTTTCCCAGCACCAACCTAAACTTGCGATGCCAAGAGCTAATCCCGCCATTGGAGTCGGAGCTCCTGCTATTTTTTGTTTTGTATAATTAAGCATGACAATAATCTCTGTTCTATTTAACGATAGAGCTATTTTAATCGGAGTAATCCATTAATAAAATTTGTATAAATTAAAAGTAGCGTTAAAATAAAATTAACGACTTGGCTTTTAATTAATTTAGGACTTCCTGTCATGAGAATTTCACTCAAGCAACTTAATGTTTTTACCGTAATAGCACAAGAAAAAACCATGACAAAAGCTGCAGAGCGACTGTATATAACTAAACCAGCCGTAAGTTTGTCTCTCTCTGAATTAGAAAAAAATCTCGGTTATAAAGTCTTTGATCGTGTAAATAACCGCTTAGTATTAAATAGTGAAGGTCGTCAATTACTTCCTCTAGCAGATGAGTTATTAGAACGAGCTGAAGTGATTGAGCACCAGTTTGCAGCGGATAGTCAGCTGACAGGCTCATTAAACATTGGAGCTAGTGATACGATTGGTAATCATATTGCGCCAGTATTATTGAGTAAATTCCAACAACAATACCCATGTGATATTCAGCAGTTATTTATTTCAAACACAGCACAAATCATCAATAGATTATTAGAATTTCAGCTTGATATCGGATTAGTTGAAGGTAAAGCACATCATCCAAAATTAAATATGATTGAATGGCGACGAGACGACATGTATTTAGTCTGCTCGCCTTCCCATCCTTTAGCGACTAAAGCTCAAGTGACATTAGATGATTTGGAGCATTCAACTTGGTTACTACGTGAAGAAGGTTCAGGCAGTCGCGAATATTTTATTAATCATATCGCCGCCAACTTAAATGACTGGCATGAATCATTACAACTTCATACCACTGAGGCTATCATTAATTGTTGTGCTGAAAATATGGGATTAGCATGTTTATCTCAACTCGCAGCACAAAACGCAATAAATGACGGTCGCTTAGTTAAATTGGCTTACAACAAAACATTGGCAAGACAATATTGGTTATTAGTACATAAAGAAAAATACCAAACGCCATTACTGCAATATTTTATGAACTTTATTCAACAATAATGAGGCTGTTTAGCCTCATTTCAATAAATATCTAACGCTGGTGAGCAGGAAGATCGTGAGTTTCATACGCATCTGCAAATGAATGGTTACGATCTCGATGTTTTGCTTCATCGTTTCGAATTTTAAGAATAACATCACGTAACATCGCATCACTTGGCAATTGATAATAATCTATCGCTATTTGCGGTGCGGCTTCATTTTCAACAGCACCCTCATCAATCTTAGCTAAATATTCCGTATAACTCTTACACGCTTCCTCTTCAAAATACCCAACCACACGATGAGCTATTTTCGAAGAGAGTAAATAAATAAAGCTATACACAACAATAAAGACAGCTTGACCTAGCAAAACTAAAAGACGTTCAATCCAACGAGGCTTGGCTATGTCTAGAAATATCATTAAATGCATTCTTTCATTTTCAGCTTCGCTTAGTAATTCTTGAATCCATCCCTGATCGTCTTTCATTCTACGTAATGCTTTCAAATGATTGAACATGCCAGCCACCATTCCAGGCACTGCTGCAATCGTTTCTAAAATTACAGCTCGTTTAGCATACTTTGAACCATAAAAAATATTCAAAAGGAACTTCAAACATTGAGTAATTTTATATGCGATCTTCTCTGAAATTTTATTCGTTGCTTTATGTTTCAATTCAAAATCTGACATGCTGTTCACCTTTTTAATTAAAGTTGCATTTAAAATACACCTTTAATTATTCTTGCTCAACTCTTTTTTCTTCAAATAAAAATTTGTCTTATCTGTTAGACGTTAACTTTATCTAACTTTCGTTTCTCCAAGTGGACACATAAGCTCGCTTACTGTATAAAACACCAGTTAATTAAATAGGAGAGACGACCATGGCTGTTATCGTCAAATATGTAGTTGAGCGCAACGGAGAAGAGAAGATGACTTTTACCTCTAAATCGGAAGCCGATGCTTATGACAAAATGCTTGATATCGCAGATGAGCTTTTTACTTTTCTAGGTGAAAGTGAACTAATTGAAGATGAAGCTAAGCAAGAAGAGATGTCTTTATACCTAGCTAAGCATAAAGAAGATCTATTAATTGCTCTAGGTGCTAAACGTAAACCTGCACCAAAAAAAGCAAAGATAAAAGCCGTTCAAGATGAAGAATCTGACGCAGCTTAATTGCTAAAAATACTTTCAAAATAGCAGCCTAATCGCTGCTATTTTTATTTAAACTCTATACATCTACTCGCTCTTCACTTTCTGCTTTTTTAACTTTTTCTATTTTTAACCAAAGTTTTATGGTTTCGCTCTTCTATATCACAGCAACTCTCTTTATGATGTGAAGTAAGATTTATTTTTAAATACTAATATTTATATGGAAATGGAGAATCATTACATGGCTCATTTTGCTCTTGCCTTTGGTACAGCGACAAAAAACCGCGACAATAAAATTATTGAAGCTTTCTTCCCTCACCCAGTACTTAACCCTTCTGATGCACTAGTTTCAGCTATTGCACAAGCAAGTGGTTACGCTGAAGGCAACCAAGCGATCGAAATTTCTTCTGAAGTTTGTACTGAACTTGCTAACGCATTTGCAGCAAGCGGTGATGTTGCTAACGCGGCATTTGCAGAAAAAGCAGTTCAATCTAAACAGCCATTAGTTCTTGTTGTTTTAGCTACTGATGAGCAACCTCAATCTGTTGCTGAAGGTTTCTTAAAGCTTCAACTTATCTCTAACCGTTTAGTTAAACCACACGGTACTGTTCTAGATGGTATCTTTGGTCTTCTACATAACATTGCTTGGACTAACCAAGGTCCAATCGATTTACCTGAACTTGCTGATCGTCAAATCGAAGCTCGTTTAGCTGGCGAAACACTAACGGTAGATTGCGTTGATAAATTCCCTAAAATGGTGGATTACGTGGTTCCTACTGGTGTTCGTATTGCTGATACTTCACGTGTTCGTCTAGGTGCTCATGTAGGTGAAGGCACAACAGTTATGCACGAAGGTTTCATCAACTTTAACGCTGGTACTACGGGTGTTAGCATGGTTGAAGGCCGTATTTCTGCTGGTGTTGTTGTTGGCAATGGTTCAGATATCGGCGGTGGTGCTTCTATCATGGGTACACTTTCTGGCGGCGGTAAAATGGTTATCTCTATTGGTGAGAACTGTCTACTTGGTGCTAATGCAGGTCTTGGTTTCCCAATGGGCGATCGTTGTACGATTGAATCAGGCCTATATGTTACTGCTGGTACAAAAGTAAGCATGCTAGATAATCAAGGCAAAGAAGTTGAAATTGCAAAAGCTCGTGATCTTGCTGGTAAAACCGATCTTCTATTCCGTCGTAACTCTATCACTGGTCAAATCGAGTGTTTAACGAACAAATCTGCAGTTGAACTAAATAGCGAATTGCACAGCAATAACTAATTTTTTAACTGGATTATATGAATAAGGTATTCACACTCTATTCATAAAGACCAAGGTAATCTTATGGCCAGTAGCGTAATTGTTACTGGCCATTTTTTATTGATATAGGAAACGAAATGAGACTACTACTTGCTTTATTACTGCCTTGGTTACAGTTTTTTACGATAGGACGTCCATTTAGCGGAATTATTTGTCTTATCTTACAAATCACATTAATTGGTTGGATCCCTGCTGCTATTTGGTCTGTTTATGCTCTAAGCCAATATAAAACAGATGAAAAAATTAAAGACGCTTTTGGGCGATAGAAATTAGAAAAACTCATACTACGCCCTATAAACGGCAACGCTTTTCTCAATGGTTTGAATAAGTAACTCTTTAAGCCATTGATAGCGTTTATTTTCTTTATTTCTCGTCTGCCAAATCAATTGAATATCAAATTCCCCAACATTAATTGGTGGCTCTGAATGCACCAATTTTTCAGAAAAAAGATCTAACTGAGCCATCAACTCAGGAACCACACAAATTAAATCTCTTTTTTTCATTAAATGTCTTATGGTTAAAAAATGCTTAGAGGCCACACTAACAGAACGACTCACTCCTAATGCTTTTAACTCTTTATCTACCCCTGTTTTTAATGCACCATCAGGGCTGACTAATGCGTGGGGCAAAGAAATATAATCATCAAGAGTGATTGGCGAACTAAACGAATGTCGCTGTCCATCCCACATACATACGTGCTTTTCTGTGTATAACGTTTGATATTGAAATTCTTTTAATTCTGGTTTCATGCTTCCAATAACAAGATCTAATGGTTCGGAATCAAAACGATCTTGATAGTTAGCTTTATCTACCGTAGTAAAACAAAGTTGCGCATTGGGCGCTAATCGATGAATGGCATCAAAAATATCTGCAGCAAAAAGAAGTTCTGCGTAATCCGTCATCCCTATTTTAAAAGTACCGGTAAACTCACTCGCTTCAAACGTATCCACCTTTAAAATATCACCAGAGATCGTTTGTAATACTTTATTAACTAAAGGATATAATTGAATTGCTTTTGCTGTAGGGATCATTTGATGCCCTTGTCTTTCAAACAAAGGATCATGTAGTAACTCACGCAGACGAGAAAGGCTATGACTCATCGCTGATTGACCCACAAACAATTTATTTGCAGCGAGTGAAACGCTTTTGGTTTCCATTAAAGTGCTAAAAGCGACTAATAAATTTAAGTCTACCGCCTTCCAATTAATTTCATTCATAGTTAATAACAATACAATCGATTTGAATAATTTTATAGTAACTCGTAATCTTGAACTCATCAAAATTGAATATCCAAAATTGGATCACACATCAAAAGCTGAGTAGATTATGTTTGAAATATTTAAACGATTTTTTTTGTTAGGCTGGGTAAGCTTTGGTGGGCCAGCTGCCCACATTGGTTACTTTAGAAATGAATTTGTTCAAAAGCGTGGATGGATTAGTGAAGAAGAATATGCTCAATTAATCGCATTAAGCCAATTTTTACCAGGACCAGGCTCAAGCCAAGTAGGTTTTGCATTAGGTTACCACCGCAAAGGCCTTCTGGGGGCTTTATTAGCTTCAATTAGCTTTACATTACCGTCTATTCTTATCATGGTATTACTTGCGAATATCAGTCACTCATTTTTTGGTAATGACGTTTTTGAAGGTGTTATTCACGGCTTAAAATTACTCGCTGTCGTCGTCGTTGCTGATGCTATTATGGGAATGTATAAAAGTTTCTGTAAAGATAAGCTCACCGTCTTCCTTTGTATAATGACAGCAACGTTGTTACTGATTTTACCGTCTATCACAACTCAATTGCTCGCATTATTTATTGCGGCACTGATTGGACGTTTTTACTTAAAATCAGATGATAAAGAGCAAATTGAACAAGACTCAAAAGGCATCAATTGGCTTCCTTTAATTATCTTTGCTTTATGCTTTTTTGTATTACCTACAGTTGTAAGTTACTCACCGCTACTTGGTTTATTTTCAGACTTTTTCCAAGCTGGTAGTTTGGTGTTTGGTGGCGGTCACGTTGTTCTACCGTTACTACAAAATATTGTTGGCGACCAAGTTAGCACAGATAGCTTCTTAACTGGCTACGCAGCTGCACAGGCTGTACCTGGACCAATGTTTACTTTTGCAACTTTCTTAGGTTACGAGCTATGGAGTGAGCAACCAGTACTTGGCGCTATCATTGCCACAGTTGCTATTTTCTTACCGGGTTTCTTATTGGTTCTTGGTGTATTTAACCACTGGCAAGTACTTGCTAAAAAGCCAGCACTTTCTGGAGCGATTATTGGTATTAATGCAGCAGTTGTGGGATTACTAATTTCTGCGTTGTATGATCCAGTATTCACAAGCGCTGTTAATTCTGGCTTAGATATGGCGTTAGTGCTTATCGGCTTTGCGCTATTAAAAGTGGCTAAACTTCCAATCGTTGGATTAGTTAGCTTCTTTATTATTGCAGGTGGTGTGTTGCCTTTTGTTGGGTGATTGATGAAAAATTAGGTTCAAGCATAATGTTTGAACCTAATTAAATTCACTATATCTGGATATCATGGTTTGCAGTGTAACATTTTTGGTCTCATTCCAACGGTCAAGCCACTCGGCTTTAATACTCACTTCTTTTAACGTCGCTACATTTGCACCAGAAATCACTGTGGGCATGCTATCTTTTACTTCCCAACTTACTTTATATCCATTAATTAACTCTGGTGTCGCCTGAGTTACGATGGTATCAAATGCAATGGTTCCATCAGCACTACCGTCCATAGAGCGAGTTCTAAAGTATTCAAGTTTAGACTCTGCCGCATATAACGCTTGTATACTATTCGCTGCATATTCTGATTTTTTATCTACAAAGACTTGTAGTTTTATTAAGCCTAAAACACCAACAATTAATAAAACAAATGAAATCAAAACCTCAAGTAAACTAAACCCTTTTTGTTTAGAAATCATGCCAAGATCCTTTTACCCATCGAGGTTGTGCAAGACCAGAAACTAATTCATTCACAATATCACTGTTATATTTAAAATTTGAACTCGTATAAAAAATAGCCGATTGATTTTTTGTATCAAAAAATTGTCCACCTAACAGTGTAAATGCACCATGTTGATAAAAAGAGGCCGTAGATAAAAATTCTGGTGGGAATAATGAGTTAGGCTTTCCTCCGTGAGGGTATAATTTACTATATGCATCTGTTCCATTCCAATTACTTCCATCTGTAGGAACTGCATAATCATGATTAAAATGAAAAATAACTCCTTTCATATCTTTGGCTGTGGTACCTGAAGGTGCCCCCATTATTGACAAAGAGCCATCATGAATAACAATAAAGGCACCATTTTTACTCTTATTCATAGCTTCTGAGAAACCTTCATATTGAGCCGAAGTAATCTCACAACTACCCTCAACCCAAATATATGCTTTACCTGCATTAATCCTATCTTTTAATTTAGTTCCACATTCAGATAAACGTTTATCATTTCCACTTCCTGAACCATATAAAATATCAAACTTTCCATTATCTCGAATCACGTTATGGTCACTTGGTTCTATACCAAATAAATCCTTAAACGGTGAAATCTTACCATCTCTTAGAAAATCCGACTTGAAATTAGAACTACCAGCAGCTGAATCTGTTTTATGGTCAGGACTACAATCTTTACCTTGGTTATCAAAATCACTACTAGGTTTAACGCTATGATTTACTCCTGCATTTTTAATTGCACCAAAAGCACCAATCTTATCCTTATATCTTACCGCTACACATTCCCATCCATCTGCTCCTAGCTTTACAGGATCAGGAGATGTAAAAGTCACACTTGTATAAAAATATAAATTAGAAGCAGATTTAATTGCACCATCACCACCATCTCCACCTAGCATGAATTCTTTTTTTACAATCTGAGAGGATTTTTGAGCATTAATAAGATAATGAGCAGTCGATGCTATTGATAAAGAATCTAAATTTAAAGGAGCACACTCACTGATCACTCCACTAGGAACTGTTCCTGATATAAATACTTTTGAAAATACGCACTCAACACCACCTTCAGCAGCCCAGTACCCTTTTCTTGCCTCGACCTCATTTTGAGCTCGTTTTACTTGATAAAAAATATGTTTATAGCTTCCTAAAGATAAAATTAAAGAAGCCATTAAAATACAGCTAGAAACGAGTAAGGTTATTGCCCCCCTTTGCTTTTTATTCATTTCCAGTTCCTTTGTTGTATTTTGATTTCAGAAGAGTACTGATGATTTGTATTTTTTAGTTCGGCTGTTGTTGAAATAGTTAAATAGCCCGAGCTCACAGAATTACCTAGGTGTGTATAATTAAGAGAGAAACTCGACACATTTATGATGTTATTATCAATTAATGATAAGCATTGTGGTAAATAGTTAATATCAGGAATATGATTCATATTTTTTCTAGAGCAGATTTTTATTGTATTTGAATCATACTTAAAAGAAGCAAAACGCCACGCAGATGATGCTGCAGGCTCCAACTGATAAATAAAACTTAATTGAGCTCCTGAAACATGAATAATATCATTTGCGCCCGATAATATTGCGAGGTCAGAACTACCACCTTGATACCCTGCTCGTTGACTTTCTTCTTTTATAAACCGTAAAGCATCATTTAACTCTTGAACTAATAATAGATTTTGACTTCTTTCTGCATAGATCTTCTGTCCTTTAATGTAAATATTCCCAACCAACATTAAAGCTACCAAACCAATAGAAGAGGCAATTAGAAGTTCTATCAATGACGCTCCATATTGTTTACGATTAACATTTTTTATAACCATAAAAAGCCCCCTCAAGTCCACATAACTTAATTCGACCTGTAATATTATGAACAGATAATTTTAACTTTTTATTGTTATCTTTATAAAAATAAAAACTTCTCGATAGATTAGGCGTTGCTCTAACAGGATCAAAAGTTAGAACTGATATACTAGATGACATTGTTATATTGGGGTGATTAAGTGATTCTATAAATGCTAATGATGTATTTTTTGCTTCAGCAATAGTTGCAACAGAAGAACCTTCAGGATTTAAAGAGATAATCCAACTTACTGAGTCATCTATATAAAATAAATTTAACTTTTTATTTTGTAAAACAGATTCAGATTTAGCTTGAATAAAAAAACCTTCAATCTCTCCCGCAAATCGTTTTACACTTTGATCTTCCAATAAACGAGTAAAACTAGGCCCTGCCGCCATTAATAAAATAGACAGTACAGCAATACTGATAACTAGTTCGAACAGAGTAAACCCGCGAGGCATTTCGCAATTTCCTTTGCAACATTTTCATTATGGATATTTCATCTTGCTTGAGAGAGTAACACCGATTAAAAGTAGGTATATTCAATTTCAATGAGTTATCGAAATGATTCGAATAATTAATAGTAAGAACACATGTGTATTTCAAAAAGGCGTGACATTAGTCGAATTGCTAATCGTTCTTGCAATCATTGCAATTCTAAGTGCAATAAGTTATCCAAGCTATACATCATATGTTTTAAAAAGTCACAGAGCTGAAGCCTTAGAAGTACTAACAAAAATACAACTTCATATAGAGAGTGAGTATCCAGAAAGAACGGAAAGCACGGCAAAAGAAAAATATCAAGCACTCTTAGAACTTACAATTGATAAAAATACTGGAGCTTGTTTAGATGATAGTGTGTGTAAAATTAATGATAAACGATATTCAATATCTTACAGTTTGACTAACTCAGGAATGAATATTTATAAGCTTTCAGCAATCCCACAAAGCGATTTAGGCCAAGATAGCGATAGTTGCGGTACTTTAACTTTAAATGCAGGAGGTGTCGGCACAGGGGCACTTCCAACCTGTTGGTAATCCATAACTCTTTTCTAAATCGCAAATAGCAAAAAAGCTCATATCTTCCGATATGAGCCTTCTTTAATATGGCAGGGATGGAGAGGTTCGAACTCCCTACACGCGTGTTCTTATGGCGGGGAATCCGCTGCTCTTTCCTAAACTGCAAATAGCAAAAAGGCTCATATCTTTCGATATGAGCCTTCTTAAGTATGACAGAGGTTGAGAGGTTCGAACTCCCTACACGCGTGTTCTTATGGTGGGGGAATCCGCTGTTATTTCCTAAACTGCAAGTAGCAAAAAGGCTCATACCTTTCGATATGAACCTTCTTAAGTATGGCAGGGGTGGAGAGATTCGAACTCCCTACACGCGTGTTCTTATGGCTGGGGAATCCGCTGCTCTTTCCTAAACTGCAAATAGCAAAAAGGCTAATATCTCTCGATATGAGCCTTCTTAAGTATGGCAGGGGTGGAGAGATTCGAACTCCCTACACGCGTGTTCTTATGGTGGGAGAATCCGCTGCTCTTTCCTAAACCGCAAATAACAAAAAGGCTCATATCTTTCGATATGAGCCTTCTTAAGTATGGCAGGGGTGGAGAGATTCGAACTCCCTACACGCGTGTTCTTATGGTGGGAGAATCCGCTGCTCTTTCCTAAACTGCAAATAGCAAAAAGGCTCATATCTTTCGATATGAGCCTTCTTTAATATGGCAGGGGTGGAGAGATTCGAACTCCCAACACGCGGATTTGGAATCCGCTGCTCTGCCAATTGGAGCTACACCCCTGTAGTTATTTTAAAGACTTAACTCTGTCTAAATAAGTGGCGGAGTGGACGGGACTCGAACCCGCGACCCCCGGCGTGACAGGCCGGTATTCTAACCAACTGAACTACCACTCCGCAGTGTCTATTCAGCATAATTGCTATTTTTGATTTTACTTTTATTAAAAAGTAAAAATAAATAGTAGCCTGGCGATGTCCTACTCTCACATGGGGAAACCCCACACTACCATCGGCGCTATTACGTTTCACTTCTGAGTTCGGCATGGGATCAGGTGGGTCCATAATGCTATGGTCGCCAAGCAAATTCTTT
>NZ_JAAUWR010000024.1:0-68893 GCF_014694495.1 Aliivibrio sp. S10_S31
AAATTCTGCAGTTAATTGTAATTCACGAGAAAACTCAGACATAAAAAATCGGCCTTAAAATAAATTTAAGACCGATTATGAAGGCTGCCAAGGATCGTTCAAGTCCCTTAAACGATCGGCATTAGGCTAATTAGCCTCCTTTTTTACAAAATAAACAAGCGATTATTTGTTCGCTTTTTTATCAGCTTCTGTCAGTTCACGGATCTTACGGCTGATATCACGACGAGATTTAGAGATTTCAGCACTTTTGATGATGTGGTCATCAACACGGTCTTCGTAATCTGCTTTCATGTTTTCAACAACTGCAATAACTTCTGCTGTAGTCATAGTAGGGTGAATGTAATCAAGCATGTTTTCTAGAAGCGTTACACGCTTTTGGTTATCACGAATTTTCTTTTGGTTGTCTTGAAGTTCACGCTTCAGTTTGTTTTTACGACGAGCTTGGTTGATGATTTCAAAAACGTTGTTCATTTCAATTTCCTATAATATTTAATAGCTTCTATCTTGATTAAATCATAAATGCGATAGCGAAAACAATAACAAGATCAATACAGTGTTAAAAAGATGGTATTACGCAGATTTTGAGCTATCTTCACTTGCTTCTTTATCTAGGTCTCTGTTTGAAGAAATCTTAGTGACGTTTTCAACTTCAACAACTTCAAGGTTTTCACCAATTAACAAACCACCTTTATCGATAGTAAGGTGTTGGGTTTGCATGGTTCCCTTAAATTTACCTTTAGCTTGAATATTCACTTCGCCACCTTGGCAAGTTCCTTCAACCAAACCATTAATCAAAACTAATCCCGCTTTGATATCGCCCTGAACTCTCCCAGTAGGAGTAACAATCACTTCAGCTTCAGTTGCAATATTACCTTGAACATAACCATCAATTTGGATGCTTTGTTCTGATTCTAGATTACCGATGATACGGCAACCTTTTGCAACGATAGATAAAGATGCCGAGGTAGACCGACTACTAAAAAGGCCCATGAGTGTTTCTCCAATTGATATTAATTTAACTAAAGAATACTATCATGAATAGAATATAGCGTATCTACTAATTGATTAGTTAATAACATATTTTAACCGCTTAGCTCACACTTACGTCATTTTGGGCGGTTATAAGCAAGGAAAAGATAAAATGAGAATATTTAGCGAGACTGAGATCCGTATTATCGGCTGTTTAATTGAAAAAGAAATCACAACGCCAGAGCAATATCCATTAACTCTCAATGCATTAACAACCGCCTGTAATCAAAAAAGCAATCGTGACCCTGTAACCTCACTAACGGATTCTGATGTCTTAGATAGTGTGAATGCACTGATCCAAGAACGTATCATTACTGATGAAACTCGAGGTAATTCACGCGTAGCGAAATACCAACATCGTTTCTGCAATACTGAATTTGGTAGCCTTAAGCTTTCTAAGCAAGAACTTGCTATTTTATGTGTTTTGTTTTTGCGTGGTCCGCAAACACCAGGCGAACTTCGCACAAGAACACAGCGTTTGTGCGAATTTGATAACGTAGCTCAAGTTGAAAATGTATTAAATGGTCTTTCTGCAGATGAACACAACCCTAAAGTGATCAAATTAGAAAAAGAACCAGGTAAAAGAGAGGCACGTTTTGCTCATTTATTCTGTGGGGAAATCAGTCAAGCAACAGCAACGTTTCAACAGGTGCCTTCAGAGTCACGTGATAATGAACGTATTGTGGCACTCGAATCAGACGTGGCTGATTTAAAACTTGAAGTAGAAGAACTAAAGAAACTTATCAACAATTTACTTGATAAATAATGATTGAAGAAAAGAACACATGGTTTATCTACCTGATAAGAACTCGGGTAGGTAGCTTGTATTGCGGTATTACTAATAATTTAGAACGACGCTTTAAAATGCATCAAGATGGGAAAGGGGCAAAATACCTTAAAGGAAAAGGCCCTTTGACCTTAGTTTGGCATTGCGACGTTGAAAATAAATCCATTGCTTTAAAATACGAATATCGTATAAAAAAAATGACTAAAGCATCAAAAGAAGCCTTAGTCATTAATCAAATACCATTACCAACTATTAATGATTAATCATAAATGGTTGGGATAGGCTTACGTTTATGCTGAGACATTTGGTAGATTTTAATTAATCGAGCTTCTGCATCAGCATCAATTTTTTTACCTTCCAAAAAGTCATCAATTTGATCATAGCTAACAGATAAAGCATCTTCGTCCGCTTTCTGTGGTGCTAACTCTTCTAAATCAGCAGTAGGCACTTTTTTAACTAACTGTTCAGGCGCACCTAATTGTGCTGCAACCTCACGAACTTGGCGCTTATTTAAACCAAATAAAGGCGCTAAGTCACACGCACCATCACCAAATTTAGTATAAAAGCCCGTAATATTTTCAGCTGAATGATCAGTACCCAATACCAAACCACCGACATAACCTGCAACTTCGTATTGAGCGATCATACGAGCACGAGCCTTAACGTTACCTTTTACAAAATCAATTTTTGCACTGTCTGTTGGCAATAAGTCCGTATCTTGAAGTGCGATGTGATTAGCAGAATGCAAACCATCAACACCTTCTTTAATATTGATACTAATAGAGTGGGTCGGCTGAATAAATTGAAGTGCCAATTGTGCTTCATCTTCATCTTTTTGGATACCATAAGGAAGACGAACTGCGATAAATTGATAATCAGAACTTTGAGTCTCAAGGTTAAGTTCATTTACGGCAAGTTGAGCTAAACGACCACAAGTTGTCGAATCAACACCACCACTGATACCAAGAATTAACGATTTACAGTGAGCTTCAAGCAATTTACTTTTAATAAAGTCCACACGTTTTTTGATCTCTTCAACAGGGTCAATTGACACCTTTACTTTCATTTCTTCAACAATTTGCTGCTGCATTACTCATTCCTTTGCTCATTCGAGTCTTATTTACGATTAATGTTGATTAATAATACTGAAATAATGTAATTAATAATAGAGAAATGATACATGGCATAGCCTTTGACAAAATTTTCACTTATGCTGTTTATAATCAAGTCGATAGGAAGTTTGTATGAAGATTGCTGTATTTGGAAGCGCGTTTAATCCGCCATCTCTTGGTCATAAAAGCGTTATCGAGCGTCTTGGGCATTTTGATAGAGTATTACTCGTACCGAGTATTGCCCATGCGTGGGGAAAAACCATGCTTTCATTTGATACTCGTGTAGAAATGTTGAATGAATTTGCTAAAGATTTAATTATCAAAAATGTCGAAATCTCGACATTGGAAAAAGAGATTTACATTCCAGATCAGAGCGTAACTACATTTTCACTGCTAAATAAGCTTCAAGAAAATGAAAAAAACGCCGATATAACTTTCATAATAGGACCAGACAACCTATTACAATTTGCTAAGTTTCATAAGTCAGACGAAATAGTAAAACGTTGGTCTGTCATGGCATGTCCTGAAACAGTTGCGATCCGCAGCACAGACATAAGGAACGCAATTGGTGACAATATGGAAATTAGCCACTTAACAACACCGCATGTTGCGGATTATATAAAGAAACATCGATTATACGAGTAACAATAAATGAAGAAACAAGTGAGTTTACTTAGTCTACTTTTCTTACTGCCTTTAAATGTGAGTGCAGGGAATAAGGCCACTTGTTTTCAGGAAAGTTACGATAGTTATTCTCGTGAAATTTACTCTTCAACCTCATCATGCTTAATTCCACTGTTTGAAGTAAACCAGTTCATTAATCAACTGACCAGTATGACCAATAGAATCGAAAGCGAAGTGTTTGAAGAACCTACATTCTGGGAAAGCTGGGCTTACAGTACAGGTGATGACCCATTACTAACGGGTTATTTAAGCGATAGTGCTGTTGGGTTTACCGTTTGGCAACCAGAAGAGTATTATGATAAAAAAATTGAAGAATTTGAATCGTATGGCGAATGGCTTGAAAGCCACGGTTTACAGTTGAGCTTGGCGTTTGGTGGCGAGAAAAAAGGCAAAAGTGCACGATTTCGTATTGATTATCGCTGGCACGATAAAGCAGATGATCAGGTCTTTATGCAATTTGAAGTGCCTTTTCAGTAACCATCTAATTCATAAAGACCTTTGTTAAAGCAGGCAGTTATTCACTTAAAATAGCAAAAGCCTGCTCCATTAATTGAACATTACCCTCAAACAGCCTTTCAGCAATAACATCCATTTTACCACCGGATTTTCTCAGTTTGTCTGCTTCACGAACTTTTAATAGCATCATCATATCGGCAGATAAATCGACGTCTTCTGGAATTGTGCTTTTCCCTAATTCTGCAACATAACGCGTTATCGAATTGGATTTATCAGAAAGTGATGTGTGACAAGTCGAATCCAAGATCTCATCCTGAATTACAGATAATAGACGTTGCTGTGCTTCGTTGCTGATAGTTTTCGTTTGAAGCTTATTTAAAGCAGCACAAAGTAATGGAGTCGAGTGAAGGTAGCCACCTTGGTGCGGTAAGTTTTCACGAGTTCTTATAGAAAAACAAATTCTAGAAATGGTCGAATTAGGAACCACCGTTTCTGAGATTAAAGAGTCGAACGGCAGCCAAAACATCTCTCCAGCTTCAACTAAATATTCCCACTTGCCAAGACGAATTAGCATTGCGCCAGATTCAACCGAAACCAGTTCGTAATGATTTTTCTTCTTACGAGCAGTGTAAAAAAGCGTAGTAAGTGTGTCTGACTCAAAAGTAATAGCGTTTTTCATATCGACCTCTAAATTGAAGTGCGTAACTTTACTGGTTTCCATTAAAAAATCAATGCATTCTCATGCTTTATCATTGATTTGAGCCCCAATGGTACGACCTCTGAAATTGATCACGTACAACGACATAAAAATCAAGTAGAATGTGCGCTTATTCCATTTTCGGTAACCAGAAGTCCAAACATGACCACACAAGATATCTATCAAGAAATTCGTCCATATAACGACAACGAAGTGCCTGCGGCTATTGAGCGATTAATTTCTGATGATGAATTTATAACAGCCATTCTTCACTACAAATTTCCATCAGCATCTAAGTTTTTGTTTTGGCTTCTTGCTCCATTACTACGTTACAAATTACGTAGCACATTATCAAAAATCAAAACAGTTGAAGATGTGCAAATTAATGTTGCAAAGTATTTGAATAAAACCATAAAAACCACAACCGGTGGTATTACTCATTCAGGTCTTGATAAATTAGATCCAGAACAATCTTACTTGTTCGTATCTAATCACCGTGATATTGCAATGGATCCAGCATTAATGAACTGGGTTTTATACAACAACAAAATGCAGACGGTACGTATTGCTATTGGTGACAACCTATTAAAGAAAGCGTGCAGTACTGAGTTAATGAAACTGAATAAAAGTTTTATTGTAAAACGCTCAGCAAAAGCGCCTCGTCAAATGCTTCAAGCATTAGGCTTATTATCTTCATACATCAAACATTCGCTAGAAACCAATAATTCAATTTGGATTGCCCAAAAAGAAGGTCGAGCGAAAGACGGTAATGATTTTACAGATCCAGCTATTTTAAAAATGTTTCATGTAGAAGGGCGTAAGCGTAAAGAAAGTTTCGCCGATTACATGAACGGTTTAAATATTGTTCCTGTATCCATTTCATACGAAAATGACCCTCTGGATCTTCAAAAGGCGAAAGAACTGAATGCGTTAGCAACTCAAGGCTCTTATGAAAAAGGCGAGTTTGAGGATATCGATAGCATTATTAAAGGTATCATCGGCAATAAAAAACGCATCCATATTCATTTTGGTGACGTTGTAACTAATGCGCCTGAAAATGCAGATGAATTAGCGGTCGAGATGGATAAGCAAATCACACAAAACTACCACTTATTCCCAATCAATTACGCTGCTGCAAATATTGAGTCAAATGATGTTAATCAAGGCGTAATCAGCGAGTTAAATGAAAAACTCGCTCAATTAACAGAAGAAGAAAAGCCTTATCTACGTGCGCTTTACGCTAATCCAGTTAACAACGCACACAAAGGCAAAACTGAACCTAGCTTATAAATCAGTTAAATAGCTTTTTATCCCAATGAGGAGGATTACCAACTTGTTGGGATAAGAAATCGATAAAGGTTCTTACCTTAGGAGGCAAATGCTGTCTCCTTGGGTATACAGCATAAATCGGTAACTTCATATCTGCCTGCCATTCTTTTAATAATCGAACTAAGCTGCCATTATCAAATTCATTTTCTAATAAATAGCTTGCTAAGTATGCGATACCTGCACCGGCTTTTGTTGCGTCTAAAATGGCAGAAGCATTATCAATTTTAAAATTACTTTGAACATTAACCACTTGGTGTACACCATCACGAGTGAACTCCCAATCATTAAATCTTCGTTCGTTACTTTGATAAGTAATGCATTTATGTTTTACCAACTCAGCAGGACGTGTAGGGCAGCCATGTTGCTCAATATAACCAGGAGAAGCAGCAACAACAAATCGACAATCGGCTATTTTTCTTGCCACCATACCTTCAGGTAAATCATCATGAATTGCAATCCAGCAATCTAAACCATCTTCAAGCAGTTTTGGTTTATGATCAAAAAGACTCACTTCGAGTTCAATTTCAGGAAACTGTGCTTGGAATTCAGCTAGAGCATGAATAATGTGGCTGTTGCCAAACGATTGAGCAATTCCAACTTTAAATACACCAGAGATCCTACCATGATGGGCATCAAGTAGAGCATCAGCTTCATAAGCAATATCAATTAATTTTTGACAATACTCCGCATACTGGCTGCCTAACTCCGTAATGGAAACAGAGCGATTATTACGTTGAACCAGTTGGCAATCTAATCGAGTTTCTAACGCTTTAACTTGTTTGGATACATGAGATTTAGATATCCCAAGCTTTTCAGCAGCTCGAGTAAAATTTAATTCATTTGCTACGGTAGCAAAAATAACCATCTCGTGTAGGTTGTCTAACATAATACTGCCCATAATATTTTTTATGAGCTTATTGTAATGCTACTTAAAAATATAACCATCAACTTTTATGGTTTCTGGGAATTCAGTAATTTGTTGGCCACCTAAATAAATGTTGCCTTTTACAACTAAATCATCAGGAAGCGTTGTGATTTTTGAATAACCTAAATATAGATTTCCTGTAACCGTTAGCTGTTTCGGTAATTGAGTAAGGGGAGTTCTAATTACACTTAAGTCACCATTTACCGTTAAACGTTGCGGAAGTTCTGTAACATTAGAGCCAGCAAAATTAATAAAGCCTGCCACTTTAATACCACGAGGGTAACGTTTTAGTTCAGTCGTACCAGCTAAGTTCAAATAACCTTCAACCTTCGTACCACGAGGAATGGTTCTAATAACCGTATTGGCTAAATTTAAGTTGCCTTTTACAACTAAACCTTTTGGTAATTTTTTGATTTTACTATTCGCAAGATTCAAATTACCTTTAAGAACAAGGTCATCAGGCAACTCTGTGTAATCTGTGTTTCTAAGCGTAATATTTCCATAACTATCAATATGATTAATTAAACGATGTTTGTTTAGCTTTTCTGCATAAACTGGATTGCTTAAAAATACACAGCCAATAAGGCCAGTCAGCAGGTAATTGAATTTAGACATAATTTTCACGGTAAATGAATCTATTCCTATATTATCGACAAATTTGCAAATAAGTTTAATCTCAAATCAGTGATATAGGTCCTTATTTTACGTTTCATTTATGAAACTACTTTTGTTATAGTGAAATTCGGTAATGGATACCGAAGCGACAAATGTGTCACTAGTAAACTCAAATTTTTAAGGTTTAAGGAAACATCATGGCTAAAGCAACTGGTACTGTTAAATGGTTTAACGAAGAAAAAGGTTTTGGTTTTATTGCTCAAGAGAATGGACCTGATGTGTTCGCTCACTTTAGCCAAATTCAATCAGAAGGCTTCAAAACGTTAAAAGAAGGCCAAGCAGTGTCTTTCGATGTTGAGCAAGGTCAAAAAGGCCCGCAAGCAGCTAATATCGTAGCTCTTTAATAAAACAGAATTAATAAAAAAGGCCCTCTAGGTAACTAGTTAGGGCCTTTTTTTCATTTTGAACTAAAAATTAGCGACGTAAAGAACGTGTTTTTAATTCATAAATTAGTTTTTCTGCACTGCATGAAAACTTAAGACGCGCATGCAATTCTTTTTCATCTTCGGTAATTACAATACTGTGCTCAACGTCTGCACATACTTCTTTAGCCAATGCTAGGTAGTTAGAAAATTCGGATTCTAATAATACTTTATTGTCAGCGAAGATGCTTACTTCAGCAACATCATCACCTTCTTTAATCACAAAACCCATTTCTGCACTACAACCACATGCTTCACATGGTACGTTTTGTTCAACTTCAGAACTCATTGCTTGTATCCTCAATAGTAGTAGTAGGGTAATACTATGCTGCTTTTTATCAGAACTCTACCATTTTTATCATATTGAATATCTAGTTGCATAAAAGATAACATCTGAACAAAGAATTACGCACAGTTACTTAACTTGGGATGAATTTCTCAAAAAACGCACCCATATGACAAATTTTTGTAAGAATCAGCAGGCGTTTGTTGTAATTCAATACTGTATACCGCAAACTAGACTCTAAACGCTTTCTTAGGCCACAACTTCGTATTTACGTTACATTTTTTATTTCTTACTTTTGAGAACGAATTTAACGGACAAGTTGTTATATGATGCTTAGAAAGCAATAC
This sequence comes from Aliivibrio sp. S10_S31, assembly GCF_014694495.1. NCBI lineage: Bacteria > Pseudomonadati > Pseudomonadota > Gammaproteobacteria > Vibrionales > Vibrionaceae > Aliivibrio > Aliivibrio sp. S10_S31. The sequence continues at coordinate 8,750 of NZ_JAAUWR010000024.1, forward strand.
ACGATAAAAATAAATTAATAAAAGGATTTGAATCTTACAAATCTACTAGATTTCACTATTAGTACATTTTTATGATTGATTTCTTAATGGACTAACCACTTAGAAGAGCTTTATTATGCCAAAAAGAAGTAAAGAAGATACTGAAATCACCATCCAGAAAATCATGGATGCGGTTATTGATCAACTATTACGCTTAGGCTATGACAAAATGTCGTACACAACACTAAGTCAACAGACTGGTGTTTCAAGAACCGGCATTAGCCATCATTTTCCAAAGAAAACGGATTTTACAGCAGCGCTAGATGGTCGTATTTTCCGTCTTTTTGCTGAGCGCCTTGATATGCAAGGTGACAAACAACAATTTATTGATAGCTGGATTTCATCTCTAGAAGATGAACAATTCCGAGCTATTTTACGCCTTTTGTTCCACCATATCGTAACATCAGCAAATGCACATGAATTTGCACATAACGGTATTGAGCGTCTATATAGCATGGTTGAAGACCTATATGGCGAAGAGAGTCGTAAAGATCTAGAGTGGTTAATAGGTCTATCTCTTATCCGAATGGCAAAATAAATCTGGTTAATTGCATTAAAAAGCTTATCTTAGTGATAAGCTTTTTTTTGCATCTAAGTTTATTTAGAGTATATACTCTATTTAACGGAGGGTTTATGCTAAAAATGACACGTGTCTCAATCTTAATTACTACATTACTATCTATATCAGTACAGGCTAAGTCTGTTGATTTCGATTCCGCTTGGAAAAATGTATTAAATAATCACAACGGTATTGCTGCTGAACGAATGAATGTACAGAGACAAGAGTCGTTGGCATCAGGAACGTCAGATCTCAATCTTCCTTCAATTACGTTAAGTGCAAATTACACTTACCTTGATGATGATGTTACCGTCTCTGGACAACAGTTAATTGATAGCACAAATACAAACCCTGCAATAGCTGGATTACTTGGACAATTAGTAGGTCCAGTCACTTCAACACTTACTGAGCGTGATATTTTTACCAGTTCGATTCGTGCTATTTGGCCGATCTTTACTGGTGGTAGAATTTCAGCAGCAGAAAGTGCCGCTGAAGGAAAAACAGCGGAAGCTCGTAGCCAACTATTAATGAAACAACAAGCGTCTTATGAAGATTTGGCAAAATATTACTTTAGTACCGTATTAGCGAAAGAAGTGGTTAATACGTATAGTGAAGTAGAGCAAGGCTTAGCGAAACACCGTGATAATGCAATCAAACTACAACAACAAGGGCAAATTGCTAAAGTAGAGCGCCTTCAAGCAGATGCGTCTTACGACAAAGCAAAAGTCGACTTGCGAAAAGCACAGCAAGATTACGACATCGCTAATGCAGCATTGGTTAGCATGCTACAAACAACAGAAACCGTCACTCCTGAAACTCAATTATTCATCAATAAATCATTGCCTCAATTAAATGCATTTGTGGATAGCACATTAGATACTTATCCGGGGTTAGCGCTCTTAGATGCAAAAGAGCTGCAAGCAAAAAGCTTAGTGAAAGCCGAAAAAGGAAGCTATTACCCTGAAGTTTATCTGTATGGTAACTACAATCTATATGAAGGGGACAGTTTATCTGCAGAAATTACACCTGATTGGCTTGTAGGAGTAGGGGTTAATGTTCCTTTAATCGATAACAAGGGTCGTTCGGATAAAGTGGTGGCAGCACACAGTGCCATTCAACAGGTTCAATATTTAAAAACACAAGCAAAGCAAGATCTCGCATTATTGGTAGAGAAAACCTACCGAGAAGCACTTCAAGCGATTGATGAATATAACGGCTTGGCTTCCAGTTTAGAGCTTGCGAAAGAAAATGTGGAACTTCGTGAAAAAGCCTTTAAACAAGGGCTATCCACGTCTCTAGATGTGGTCGATGCTGAGCTTTATCTTGCTAGCATTAAAACCCAACGTTCTTTAGCTTCATTTAATTATGTGATTTCTTTAGTTAAATTGCTGGCGTTAAGCAATCAAACAGACACTTTTGTACAATATCAACTACAAGCAAGACAAGGGTAAATTCATGAGTAACTCAAAAAAAATTATTAGCATTGTTACTTTATCGGTTGTTATTGGATGGATTGGCTACAGCTTTTGGGCCGCATATCAACCTCGTCCTGAATTACTTCAAGGTCAAATTGAAGCTGAACAATACAATATTTCATCCAAAGTCCCTGGACGTATTGAAAACATTTACGTTAAAAAGGGCGATATGATTGAAAAAGGCCAAGCGGTATTTTCACTTTATAGCCCTGAAATCGAAGCTAAATTAGCACAAGCAAAAGCGGGAGAAGCTGCAGCTAGCGCATTAGCAGAAGAAGCTGAACAAGGAGCAAGAACTCAACAAGTTGCCGCAGCAAAAGATCAATGGCGTAAAGCAAAAGCGGCAAGTCAATTGCTTGAAAAAACCTACGCTCGTGTAAATAACTTATATAAAGACGGTGTTGTAGCTGAGCAGAAAAAAGACGAAACCTACACACAATGGCAAGCAGCTAAATACACGGAAAGTGCAGCTTATCAAATGTATCAAATGGCCAAAGAAGGTGCTCGTACTGAGACAAAACGTGCAGCTAACGAGAAAGTAAAAATGGCGATGGGTTCAGTAGCAGAAGTTGAAGCTTATGTTGCTGATACAAAAATTGACAGTTGGTATCAAGGTGAAGTTTCACAAGTCCTATTAAATGCAGGTGAAATAGCGCCACAAGGGTTCCCTGTTGTTAGTGTCATTGATATGAATGAAGCATGGGCACTTTTTCATGTTCGTGAAGACAAACTAAAAAATTACACAAAAGGTGAGGTATTAAAAGTATACCTTCCTGCGCTTGATCGCACTGAAGATTTCAAAATCACTCATGTTTCCGTTTTAGGTGATTATGCTACATGGCGTGCAACTGATAATAGTCAGGGTTTTGATCTTAAAACCTTTGAAATAGAGGCGCACCCGGTTAATCCTATTTCCGATCTTCGAGTTGGTATGAGTGCCATTGTTACGGTTGAAAATAAATAAGAATCAAGTGCAGAATACGATGATATCAATGAAAACATATTGGCGTTCATACTTTACAAGCCCTTGGGTTATGGCGGTAACTTTTGTTTTACCGCTACTTATCTCGCTTGTGATTTGGTGGATATTCTCTTCAAATGTCGTTAGAGAATTACCCATTGATGTCGTCGATCTCGATCAATCTCATTTATCAAGAATGATGATCCGTGATTACGATGCAACGCCAACACTTTCAGTTAAAAGTATTCAACCAAATAAAGAAAAAGCCAACCTCGCATTAACCAAAGGCGATAATTATGGCTATATTATTATCCCTCATGATTTTGAAAAGAACGTAATGCTTGGTAAAAGTCCAAAAATAACAGGATTTTACAATGGTCAGTTCATTCTTATCGCTAAGCAAATAAACTCGGCGTTAATGCAAACAGACATGACAGCACAAGCCAAACTGTCAGTAATTAAACAATTAAGCATTAAAGAAACCACCTGGACTCAGGCCATTAATTCAGCCGTTCCGATTAAGGTACAGGTTACACCATTGTTTAACCTTGGTAGTAATTATAATCAATTCCTTGTTTCTGCTATCTTACCTGCTATTTGGCAAATGGCGGTTATTGTTGGCATGCTTTGGGCTATGCAAAATGAATCTGTACGAATAGGATGTGACTCGCTTCGAGAGTGGTTTGATAAGCAAGAACGGCTAAGTATATTCAACTTTACCTTGGTTTATTTTTGCATAGCGATGATGCTAGGCGCTGTGCTGTTTTATTTTTTATACGGTGTAATTGGATTTCCATTTAATGGTTCAATCACGGCATTTATTTTAAACATGAGTTTGATGAGCTTTGCTTGCATCAGTCTAGGTATTGCCATCGGTTATGGTACAAATGACATTGTAAAAGCAATGAGCATTTCAGGTGCTTATACTGCGCCGAGTTTTGCATTTTTAGGGGTGACATTTCCCGTAACTGATATGAACTCATTAGCAATGTTTTGGCATTCTATTTTACCAGCAAGCCATTTTGTTCGAGCTCAAATTGAATTATCAAATTACGGAGATTCTTTAGTTAGTGCATTTCCTAACATTGGGGTGCTGACTTTATTTACTCTTCCTTTGTTATTACTTTCTCTTAAGCTAAAGAAATAAATTATGTCGCTATTTCTACTTATTCAAAAAGAAGCAAAGGCCATATTCAGTAACACTACGATTGTACTAGCAATGATTGGTGGTGTACTTTTCTATGCGTTCTTGTATCCATTACCGTATCAACATCAAAGCCCTGAAGAGCAAAAGATCTCAGTGGTGGATCTCGATAAATCTGAACTAAGTAGAAAGTTTGCACGAATGGTCAATACCTCACAACAAGTTAATGTCGTGGAACAAGCAAACAGTATTGAGCAGGCTAAAAGTCAATTTTTGAACAATGAGATAACCGGCTTTTTAGTTGTCCCATCAGAGTTTTCAAAAAAGCTTCAATTAGGCGAAGCGCCAACGGTTGGCTATGCAGGTGACGCCTCTTATTTCTTGATTTACGGTACCATAGTGGAAGGATTAATGACCGCTGGTGGAACTATTTCAGCAGAATATCGAATTGCTCACTTAGCTATAGATGGTACACCGATAAATGCGGCTATTCATTCATTTAGGCCATTCCAATCTAATTACATTCCTGTATTTAACCATTACATGGGGTATGTTCAATATGTCGTACCAGCGGTATTTGTGCTTATTCTTCAGCAAACCTTATTAATGGCTGTCGGGGTGAGACAAAAACAATCATCAGCTAATGAAAATACAGCAACGCATCTGATCGTTAGGTTTGGAATATTCCTCTTTACTGAATTATTATTAGCGTGTTTGTATTTTGGTTATTTCTTTGATTTTTATTCTATTAGTCGATTTGGCACACCATTAGAAATACTGGTTTTATTGGTGCCATTCATATCATCTGTGATTTTACTTGGCTTATTCCTTGGTAAAATACTTCCTACGCCTGAAAGTATTTTATTGCTTGTTTTGTTTAGCTCTATGCCAATTGTATTTAGTGCAGGCTTTATTTGGCCATCAGAAATGGTACCAAGTATTATTACCGATATCATGCATCTATTACCTAGTGGTTTTGCCATTAACGGATTTTTAAAACTGAATCAGCAAGGGGCAGGGTTAAGCGGTGTATTAACGAATTTAGGTGGTCTGTACGCTCTTTGTATCCTTTATGCTTTTCTATTTTTCATTACTCGAAATAAAAACAATCTCAAAGGTGATACTGAGTAACATCATAATTTCAAAAGTAAATGAAGTGACTCGATTTCATTTTTACTGAGTGAGTAACTGTATAAGAAGTTTGGTAAATTGTTCTTAGTTTGGACTAGGGATACTTATAATGAAAAAACAGTTACTTGGAATTATCATATCAGCAAGTTTATTAATGGGGTGTCAGAGCACATCAGATGATGAAATGGCAGATATTGCAGAAACACCAACCGTTGCATCATTTGTTGATTACCACAATCAACAACTACAACAATTTGTTACGGAAGATATTGGTAGTGTTGCTCAAGCAAATGAAGAGATTATCATTTTACTAAATGGTGATAAGAGCTTCGATTCTGGCAGTATAGAAATAAAAAATGAGAGCAAACTTGTACTATCACAGTTAGCTAAATTACTGAATGATAAACCAGAGTCAGAAGTGTTTATTGCAGGTCATACTGACAGCCGTGGCAGCAAAAAATTCAATATGTCTCTCTCCAATCAACGTGCTGATTCTGTTCTGGCTTTACTAGAAGAAAATGGCGTTGATGGTAATCGAATCAATACCTATGGTTTTGGTGAATCAGAGCCAATTGCGACTAACATAAATGCAGAAGGGCGTAAAAAGAACCGCCGTATCGAGATCAGAATAACACCCATATCTGAGCTCTTTGACAAAGAATGATCTCAGTTTATTAGAGTAAGTCTACTTAATAATTAACTCTCTCATGTATAATAAGCCTTATTTCAAAAAGGAAAATGAAATGGGGCTTTTTTCACGTTTATTTGGCTCATCAACTGCAACTGAATCTACTGTTGAACCAGTTGAGTACAAATCTTTTCTCATCTATCCAAATTCAGAACCTGATGGTTCGCAATTTCGAATTGCTGGAAAACTCACCAAAGAAATCAACGGCGAATTAAAAGAACATCGCTTTATTCGCTCTGATGTTATCTCATCAAAAGCCAACGCCGATGAACTTATGGTAAGTAAAGCAAAAGTACTGATCGATCAACTTGGTGATTCATTATTTAAATAATGTAACTAGATTGATATTAAAAAATAAACAATTTGATTGTTTTTTCGACTTATTCTTGAAAATCAATAAGTAACAATTAGTGGTTTGACCTCTTTTTTGTCACCAAAATGTTGTTTTTTTACTAAATAGCGGTGAGAATAAGGTCGTATAAAATTTTAAGTAATGAAAATATGTCATTTTATTACAAAACACTTGAATTAATCGGTTAGCTTGGATAAAACTAACTGACAAATTCATGCCAATAGTCAAGGAATTACTATGCAAATTGGTGTACCTAGAGAAGTCTTCGCGGGTGAAACCCGTGTTGCTGCAACGCCTAAAACGGTTGAGCAGCTTATCAAGCTTGGTTTTACTGTTGCTGTAGAATCAAACGCTGGTATCTTAGCGAGCTTTGATGATTCAGCTTTTGAACAAGCTGGCGCAACCGTTGTTTCAACAGATGATGTATGGAAATCAGAACTGATTCTGAAAGTAAATGCACCTCAAGTAAATGAAGCAACGGGTGTTGATGAGTTCGATTTAATTCAAGAAGGCGCAAGCTTAATCAGCTTTATTTGGCCTGCACAAAATGAAGAACTACTAGCGAAGCTAGCAACAAAGAACATTAACGTTCTTGCTATGGATTCGGTCCCTCGTATTTCTCGTGCTCAGGCACTTGATGCCCTAAGTTCAATGGCAAACATTGCAGGTTACCGTGCTGTAGTTGAAGCTGCGCATGAATTTGGCCGCTTCTTTACCGGTCAAATTACAGCGGCTGGTAAAGTTCCACCGGCTAAAGTACTTGTTGCTGGTGCTGGTGTTGCAGGTCTTGCTGCTATCGGTGCTGCTGGTAGCCTTGGTGCAATCGTTCGTGCATTTGACGTTCGTCCAGAAGTAAAAGAACAAGTGCAATCAATGGGTGCAGAATTCCTTGAAGTTGATTTCAAAGAAAACTCTGGCTCAGGTGATGGCTATGCTAAAGAAATGTCTGATGAGTTCAACAAAAAAGCAGAGGAGCTATATGCTGCTCAAGCTAAAGACGTTGATATCATCATTACAACAGCACTTATCCCAGGTCGTCCAGCGCCGAAGCTAATCACCAAAGAAATGGTTGATAGCATGAAAGCGGGCAGTGTTATTGTCGATTTAGCAGCAGCAAACGGCGGTAACTGTGAATACACAGTAAAAGACGAAGTTTTCGTAACTGAAAACGGCGTTAAGATCGTTGGTTATACTGATATGGTTGGTCGTCTACCAACTCAATCATCTCAGCTATACGGTACAAACTTAGTAAACCTTCTAAAACTTTTATGTAAAGAAAAAGATGGCAACATCAACATCGATTTTGAAGACGTTGTTCTTCGTGGTGTAACGGTTGTTAAAGAAGGCGAAGTAACTTGGCCTGCGCCACCAATTCAAGTTTCAGCACAACCACAAGCGAAAGCAGCTCCAAAAGCTAAGGTTGAGCCAAAAGTTGAAGAGCCAACATCACCAGTTAAGAAATTTGCAATGATCGGCGCTGGTATTGCCGCATTTGGTTGGGTTGCGTCTGTAGCTCCAGCAGCATTCTTAGCACACTTTACTGTATTCGTACTTGCGTGTGTGGTTGGTTATTACGTGGTATGGAATGTAAGTCATTCACTTCACACACCACTAATGTCAGTAACAAACGCTATCTCAGGCATCATCATTGTAGGTGCATTACTGCAAGTAGGTCAGGGTAATGGCGTCGTTTCATTTTTAGCATTTATCGCAGTTCTTATCGCAAGTATTAATATATTTGGCGGTTTCGCTGTAACCAAGCGTATGCTTGAAATGTTCCGTAAAGATAAATAAGGAGTAGGACAATGTCAGCAGGATTAGTTCAAGCAGCGTATATTGTATCTGCCGTTCTATTTATCATGAGTTTAGCAGGTCTGTCTAAACAAGAGACAGCTCGTAGCGGTAACTACTACGGTATTACTGGTATGGCTATCGCGCTTATCGCAACCATCTTTGGCCCAGACTCAACAGGAACAGGTTGGATCATCGTAGCAATGGCTATGGGTGGCGCGATTGGTCTTTACTATGCGAAAAAAGTTGAAATGACTGAAATGCCAGAACTTGTGGCAATTCTTCACAGCTTTGTTGGTATGGCTGCGGTTCTTGTTGGTTTCAACAGTTACATCGATCACGGTGTGCTTGTTGGTGCTATGCTAAATATCCACCTTGTAGAAGTATTCTTAGGCGTCTTCATTGGTGCGGTTACTTTCACAGGTTCTTTAGTTGCATTCGGTAAACTACGTGGAGTGATTAACTCATCTGCACTTCAATTACCTCACCGTCATAAGCTGAACTTACTAGCATTAGTTGTATCTGCAGGTCTTCTTTACCACTTTGTAAGTGTTGAAGGCAGCATGTTCGCTCTTATTCTAGTAACACTGATCGCATTTGCATTCGGTTACCACTTGGTTGCTTCAATCGGTGGTGCAGATATGCCAGTCGTTGTTTCAATGCTTAACTCATACTCTGGTTGGGCAGCGGCAGCAGCAGGTTTCATGCTATCAAACGATCTACTGATTGTTACTGGTGCATTAGTAGGTTCATCAGGTGCAATTCTGTCTTACATCATGTGTAAAGCAATGAACCGTTCTTTCATCAGCGTAATTGCTGGTGGTTTCGGTCAAGACGTTGTTGCTTCATCTGGTGATGAAGAGCAGGGCGAGCATCGTGAAACAACAGCTGAAGAAGTAGCAGAAATGCTTAAAAACTCTAAGTCTGTTGTTATCACTCCAGGATACGGCATGGCAGTAGCTCAAGCTCAATACCCAGTTCACGAAATCACTGAAAAACTTCGAGCTCAAGGTGTTGAAGTGCGCTTTGGTATCCACCCAGTTGCAGGTCGTTTACCGGGTCACATGAACGTTCTTCTTGCAGAAGCTAAAGTACCTTACGATATCGTTCTAGAAATGGACGAGATCAACGATGACTTATCTGAAACAGATACCGTTCTAGTTATTGGTGCTAACGATACAGTTAACCCTGCAGCAATGGAAGATCCAAACAGCCCAATCGCTGGTATGCCAGTTCTAGAAGTGTGGAATGCGAAAAACGTAATCGTGTTCAAACGTTCTATGAACACAGGTTATGCTGGTGTTCAAAACCCACTATTCTTTAAAGAAAACACTGAAATGCTTTTCGGTGATGCTAAAGAAAGTTGTGTGGAAATCAGCAAACATATCTAATATGTTAGTTTGATAGAGTCGATAAGCCGAGATGTAATGTCTCGGCTTTTTTGTATCTGCAACATATCAATGAGCATAAAAATTCAGTTGGTTAGAAAAATTACCGGGGTTATACAAAGGCTTTTGATTATTCATGCATTTTAATGAATATGTTAGTTCCTATATCTTCCATATGGTAAACTTTCAAGATCGTTCATTAATCAATATCATCATGTTTTCAGTCACTTCTTTTTTCAAAGCTTTCTCTGTTGCGCTCATTTTAGGTGTCTGCGCTGTTTTATTTGCTTTATGGCAACACTCATCATCTCAACTTAATTACGCATCACGAGACATGGATTGGGAATGGTCATGGATGTACTACGAACCGTTTTCTAATGGAATTCAAACCACACGCACTAAAGACACTAAGCAGCTGTTATTTAGACGCGTGGATATCAGTTCAAAACTCACTACTGTGTTCAATATTACTTATATCAATAAGCTAGAAATCATAGTAACGTATGAAGACTCGTGTCTATTTGGCTCATTTTTTCCTGCTAAGCTAAAGTTAAATCAAACACAACAACAACAGATCAATTTCCAATGTGAGAAGAATGGCCGAGGTTATCTGTTTAGACGCACCGCAAATCAACTTACATCAGTACAAATCAAATCAGATAAATTTGAGCTAAAAGAAAACTTTTCTGAATGGCCAATTGATGAATTAAAGAAAGATCAGTTTATACAGCAACATTCTAATTTCTTTAAAAGGAAAGGTCAGAGTGACGTGTATGAATGGAGTAGGGATTAGCTATTTCAATAATATACAGGCATAAAAAAAGACGCATATTCGCGTCTTTTTTATGTCTTTTAATAATTAATCAATTACTTTTTACGACAGAACTCAGCGATTACATACATAGATTGACCGCCGTTAGCTTTACCAGAAACTAAACGAGGATCGTCACCAAGGCTGATACCACGGATAACTGTACCTTGTTTGATTACTTGGTTAGTACCTTTAACTGGTAGGTCTTTAATTACTGTTACGTCGTCACCTTTCTTCAGTTCAACGCCGTTAACATCACGTGGTTTTTCACCGTCAGAAAGAAGTGCTTTCTCAGCCCATTCTTTAACGTCTTCTTCAACGTACATCATATCTAGCGCATCTTGAGCCCAAGATTCAGAAGCAAGTTTGCTTAAAAGAACGTAAGAAATAACTTGAACAGTTGGTACTTGGCTCCACATAGAGTCGTTTAGACAACGCCAGTGGTTAACATCCATTTTATCAGCGTCTTCGATTTGTGCTGTACATGTATCACAAATCATTACACAGTTATCAACCGTGATATCTGTTTTAGGCGGAACTGCAAATGGAGCTAGTGAGTTAGTTGAACCACATAGTTCACATTTAGAATCGCAACGAGTTAATAGAGTTTTTGCAATGCTCATAAAATAGTGCCTGTTTGTTTAGTGATGTTTATATTATGGCAAGTTTATACCACAAGAAAAAGGATTGCGGTGAGAATACTGTAATTTTTCTCATTTCTTTTGGTTTAAGTATCCTATACGTAAACAGTGGTTTTCAATTAGGTGAACCAGATGGGTAAAAGCGGTTAAAAACGAACATTGTTGGTAAACAATCTCATTCTTATGTAAAGCAAAGTAAATACGTTTTTATGCAGAAAAATACCGTGGATAATGAATATGAAACGTCAAATCTGCATAAAAAAGGAATAAATAATGAAAAAAATAATAGTAATAATTGCTGCCGTTTTTGCATTATCAGTTGGAACCGCTTACGCATTTAATGGACATCTAGACCACGGAATGGATATATCTATGCCACATTTTAATCTGTTTCATGACTCAGATTGTGGAGATCACCACTAAAATAGTTTCAATCTAAGATAGAGCCAGCGTAACACAACTATATAATGAAGGTTAGAAAACCATTAGATTAAGGCTTGAACACCGGTAGAAGCTATAAATTATCCTCTAACAACAATACACATCAGTGCGCATTATGTATATTATGTTAAATAGAGTTTAATAATGGATAATATGTTATTGCGAATTATCCCCCTTTGTTCTTAATTGCTTCTCAACGTATTTAACCATAAGGCTATTTACCATAAAATAGCTAATAATCATTCAATAATACTTCGTATTCATCGTTTGATTATTAGCTTAACTCTAACAACGATTTGTTAACCACCAGCTAATTTAACTGTGTGACCTTGTTTCGTTAGAAAGTCTTTAATCTTTTCGCGGTTATCGCCTTGGATTTCAATGTCGCCATCTTTTACAGAGCCGCCACAGCCACATAGTTTTTTAAGTTGAGCTGCAAGCAACTTAAGCTGAGTGTCTTCCATATCCAAACCCGTTACAACGCAAACGCCTTTACCTTTACGTCCTTTGGTTTCACGTTGAATACGTACAATACCGTCGCCTTTTGGACGTTCTGCTTTTGGTTCTTCTTGTTTGATTCGACCAACATCTGTTGAATATACTAAAGACATAATTAATCTCGGATTTTTAAAGATATTAAGATTGTAATTTATTTTTCATGTTTATCCAAAAAGCTTTTAATTGCAGTTAACGAGCCTTTTGCTAATTTACCTTGATATAAGCAGTACCAAGTCTTAGGTTCACCTGTATCATTCTTAATGGTAAATCCTTTATATTCTTCGGATTTAAATTGACTACGCTTTTCATTAAGCGCTGATTCACCCATATCACCAAATTCTTTTGGATCGATAATCGTGCCGGTTTCATTCCACCAATCAATGCTTTTCTTTACCGCACTTAAGTGACCGTGTAACACATGAGTTCTTATCAAAACCTTCCAGTCATCCGGAATACCTGTTTTGTTCTCAATAAAGAATCCTTTGTATAATGTCTTCTTCATAGTTTTCTCTTCGTGTTTCAACATAAGTTAAGGGTTAAATAAATCAGTACTAAATGCTAGTTAATTCTTTGTTTTTCGTGATCTTACCTCAAATATGAAACTGTGTTATATTAATTAAAAGCGTAAGTTATGGTGCATCAGAATGGATAAAAATCACTTCCTATCAACACAATTAGACACTGAAACATTGGCGGCATGTTTAATGAAACCATATTCTCAAAACAGCCTTATTTCTTTTAAAAATGATTGGAATAATTTTGTCGAGTTTTGTCAGCTGCATAACGTTATTGCTCTACCCGCCTCTACAACAGCAGTACGCATCTTCATAGAAAAACAGGCAAAAGAGAAAAAACTTGCGTCAATTAAGCGCGCATTAATTTCTATCTCTCATATTCATACTGCATTTGAATATAAAGATCCAACACAATCCATTCACGTAAAGTCTGCACTAGGAAAAATAAGAGTCGATAAGGTCAATGATAATAAACAAACGGAAGGAATTTCCTCTGATATGCTTGATGAACTCAGACATCAATTATTCAACTCAATGGAACTCAAAGACATTCGTGATCTTGCCATTTGGCATTTAATGTTTGAATTACTACTAAAGCGCGGAGAGCTCAGAGACTTACAGCTTGACGATATTTGTTTTAATGACGAAACAGATTCTTGTTTGGTACAAATCCACCAAAATTATTACGCTATTTCAGTAGAAACAACTGAGCTACTTTCTAACTGGCTTCAACATTCAAATATCCATGATGGCCATTTATTTAGAGCTATAGACAGGCATCAAAATGTGGCAGTTAACGGTTTAAACGATTCTTCTATATACCGTATATTTCGTAGAGCAAATGAATTATTGAATCATGATGTAAACTTTTCAGGTTTGTCCGCACGTGTTGGAGCAACGAAAGAGCTCTCGCAACGAGGTTATTCTATTCATGAAATACAAGAGATGGGACGTTGGGTAAGCCCAGCAATGCCAAACCAATACATTGGTAATACTGAACGTTCTGAAAAACAAAAGTCCTTATTTAAAACCAAAAAAGCCTGAATTATCAGGCTTTTTTATTTAAATCTAACCAACTTACTTAATTGCGTTAAGTACCGCTTTTTGCAAGAAAGTCTTAAAACAATCGCCATTATGTTCCAATAATTTAGGGAACATAGAAATTGGCGTCATTCCTGGGAATGTATTCACTTCATTTAAGTAAATTTCATTGTCATCCGTTAGGAAGAAATCAATACGAGAAAGATCTTTAAGTTTCATTTGAGTGAACACTTTACGACTGTATTGATCGATCAGCTTAACTTGCTCTTCAGTAAGATTCTGTGCATCTAAAGATGTTGTTGAATGGCTACCGCTACCGTATTTCTCATCATAAGTGTAGAAAGCGCCGTCTGGTGCCGTTACTTCACCTGGAGCCGTCGTAAATAGTTGACCATCGATTTCATATGCTGCAACTTCAAGCTCACGAGGTTTAACTGCTTTTTCAACAAGTACTTGTTGTGAATAACCAAATGCATCATTAATTGCTTTTGACAATTCAGCCTCAGACGTTACCTTGTAACAACCAACTGAAGACCCCTGACACGCAGCTTTTACAAATAGTCCGCCCCATTGCTTAAATGCCGCTAATGCTGACTGGTGAGTTTCTTCATTATTCTCAGTTAAGAATAAGTACGGTGTATTTGGGATACCAAGCGCATCATACCAAAGCTTAGATGTGATCTTATTAAAGCTATTTGTACTTGATTCTGCATCACATCCTAAGTAAGGAATACTTAGCATATCTAACATAGATTGAATATCGCCGGTTTCACCAGGGTAACCATGAATACACGGAACAACGTAATCCACTGGAGAGCTAACTGTCTCACCGCTTAATAATGTTTTGTCTGAACGTAATTCGTACTTCAAGCCAGATTCAATATGAAACCAACCTTCATCTTTAATCTCAAGATGCGTGATATCAAAGGCATCAAGTTCAGAAAGTTGTTGAGCGATATATTTTGAAGAAACTAATGAAACTTCGTGTTCAGTGCCGCCACCGCCACAAAGTAAAAGGATATGAGTCATAATTTTCACTATAAAAAGCAATCGGTGCATATTTAGATGCACCGATTATGATTAATTTAACTTATGTAATTCAGGATTATCTGATTGTTTAATGCTATTAATACTTCTTACAAACGGGCCGTACGCTTGAATGTCAGCAGGAAGTTGTTTAATTGCAGCACGTGCTTCTGCAGGTGTTGCGTAATCACCGTATAAAATTGTATACCAAGGCATATTGTTTACTGTTTTACGGTTCATCCACACAGGCTGCTCGCCAGAAAGTTTAGCAGCGTAAGTAGAAAGGTCAGTCTTACGACTTAGAGCCAAAATTTGAAGTGTATAACCATAACGGTTATGCATATCTTGTTGCTTTTCCGTTGGTGGTAAAATCTTAACAGCAGCGTCTGTTGCTTCAGGAGAAGCCGCTTCTTCTGGTGTTAATTTTACAACAGGTTTCTCTACTTCAGCTTCAGCTACAGCAACAACCTCTGTTTCTTCAAAAGTGGTTTCTTCTTGCTCAATCGGCTGAGAAACTTGATACACCTCTTCAGATGAATCAGTAGTAATGTTTGTGGTATACGAACTGCTTGTACATCCTGCTAGCAGTGCGGTTAACGTAATAGGAATGATTCTTTTCATTTTAATTCACAATAATAGTCATGCTGTTACCGTAATTCTGCACCCGATGCTAAATACAATCAAGTCTTTAGCTAATGAAGAACCAAATTACTCATATCTTTGTGCTCAATACTTGATTTTTTTGGTTATTTTGTGCGCTGGTCTTCGTTTATTTGCTTTCATTCGCGTCAAATCTATACTACTCAGCTATCTTATTCTTATATAAAGGAATAAAGGACGTTTATATGCCAGATTTAAAACAATTACTGCGCCCCGAATCCATCGCTGTTATTGGTGCTTCCACACACCCTGATAGAGCAGGACATATTGTAATGCGTAACTTATTAGAAGGTGGTTTTAATGGGCCAATAATGCCTGTTCACCCAAGTTATAAATCTGTGTGTGGCATCTTGGCATATAAAGAAATTTCTGAATTACCTATTACACCTGATTTTGCCATTTTGTGTACCGAAGCAAAAAAGAACGTCTCTATTCTTGAAGAACTTGGGGAAAAAGGCGTTCGTTGCGCCATTATCTTATCGTCAGATATGAATTTGTACTGTAATGGAATAGGTGAACCTTTACCTTATGAAGCCAAACGTATTGCTGCCAAATATAATATGCGGATCTTAGGTCCTAATAGCCTAGGGATTATTCTTCCGTGGATTAATTTAAATGCCTCTTTCTCACCTATCAACGCGAATAAAGGAAACATTGCATTCATATCGCAATCAGCTGCGGTATGTACGACAATTTTAGATTGGGCAAATGAAAAGAACATTGGGTTTTCTGCTTTTGTTTCATTAGGTGATGGTCTGGATATTGATTTCAGTGAACTGCTCGATACCCTATGTACTGATTCAAAAACAGAAGCCATTCTTCTGTATATAGATTCAATTAAAGATGCTCGTCAATTTATGTCCGCCGCCCGTGCAGCAGCTCGTAATCGTCGTATATTAGTGGTTAAAAGTGGACGTTCTGTCGCAGGAAGTAAAGCGGCTCAATTACATACTAATGGGCAATTGAGCTTGGATGCGGTTTACGATTCTGCAATCAGACGAGCTGGAATGCTTAGAGTATCTAATACTCACGAGCTCTTCGCTGCTGTAGAAACACTTGCACACCCTATCCCATTTAGAGGTCATCGATTAGCAATTGTGACTAATGGTGGCGGCCCAGCAATCATGGCAGTTGATAGTCTCATGCAGCAAGGCGGCAAATTAGCGGATTTTAGTGAAACATTAATCCAAAAGTTAAATAAGACACTACCTGAAAACTGGTCCCACGCTAATCCTATTGATATCGGAGGTGATGCCAATGACACACGTTATTGTGATGCGGTTAATGCTCTGCTAGACAGCGATGATTGTGATGCCATACTCATTATGCACAGCCCATCAGCGGTTTCAAACGCAACAAAAACGTCTGAAAAATTAATAAGCTTGATTCAAAACCATAAACGAAAAGCAAAATTTACCATATTGACGAACTGGTCAGGAGAAACCTCTTCAAAAGAAGCTCGATTACTCTTTACGCAAGCCGGAATACCAACATATAGAACACCTGAAAGTGCTGTATCTGCATTTTTGCATCTGGTTGAATACCATAGAAACCAAGGGTTATTAATAGAGACGCCTGTGTCATCCGGTCACATTAGTAAACATGACGCACAAATGGCTCGTGAATGGTTAGAGAACTGTGTTACGCATAACCTAACTGAATTAGATACGCATGAAACCCAAGCTCTTTACTCTTGTTATGGTTTCAAAACATTGGATACATGGATAACTGAAGATCCAGTTGAAACCGGCTATGTCGCTGACAAGATCGGTTATCCTGTCGCAGTAAAATTGCGATCACCAGATATTCCACATAAATCTGATGTGCATGGCGTTGTATTAAACTTAAACACCAATGAAGAAGTGATAACCGCTGCGCAATCCATACTCGACCGAGTCTCATTAAGCTATCCATCGGCACGAATTTCAGGATTAAGTGTTCAGAAGATGGCGGCAAGAGCAGGATCACAAGAACTAAGAATTAAGGTCTGCCAAGATCCTGTCTTTGGGCCTGTGATCTTATTGGGCGAAGGTGGATCTGAATGGGATCTTAACAATAATGCAGCGGTAGCCTTACCACCCTTGAATATGGCATTAGCGGAAAACCTAATTAAGCATGCTATTAAAGAAAATATCATTCATAACCGCAACTCTCCTAACAAAATGAGTTTATTTGATTTAAGTGCGTTTCTCGTTCGCTTGTCACAAATGATACTTGATTGTCCTGAGATTGTTGAACTTGATATACACCCACTTCTTGTTTCTGGTATGGATCTCACGATTATTGATTCTTCGATGAAAGTACAACACTTTAACGGCGATATTCATAAGCGCTTAGCAATCAGACCTTACCCAAATGAATTAGAAGAATTTGCACAGCTTAAAGATGGCAGTTCTGTGTTACTTCGCCCTATTCTTCCTGAAGATGAACCCAAACATGCTTCTTTTATTTCTCAAGTATCGCATGATGATTTATATAAACGTTTCTTCTCAGAAGTTGGTGAGTTTAATCACGAAGCCCTTGCCAATTTTACGCAGATTGATTACGACCGAGAAATGGCGTTCGTTGCAACCAAACAAGTAGATGGTGAAGAAATTATTATTGCTGTTGTACGAGCTCTTTCCGATCCCAATCATACAAACACTGAATTTGCCGTGTTAGTTAGATCCGATCTAAAAGGACTAGGATTAGGAAAAATCTTGATGAAAAAAATTATTCGTTATTGCCAAAGTATTGGTATTAAAGTGATGACAGGAATGACAATGCCAGCAAATCACGGAATGATTGGACTAGCACAGCATCTAGGCTTCTCAGTAGACATTCAAATGAGTGACGGTGTAGTTGATATGTTTTTGGAACTGTAAAACATATCATTGTAAATATTTCATCAAGTATAAAAAAACCAAGATAAACACTTGATTTATCTTGGTTTAATATAGATACAAAATTGTTTTATAAAAGGGATATCTATATTACTTAGATTGCTCAGCTTTTTCTTTCTTTACCATAATTGCACCAGCGATAACAAATGCAACCAATAATAAAATTTCCATTAAACTTACCTTATTTCGTGTTAAAAATTAAAAGACCTGATTAATATAACATCATATGACATTAGTTAAATAGATATAACTCAATTTTGTAAAACTTTTGTCAAATTTTGTGAAACATATACTTTCCTTTGCCTGTTAATTTTGCCTCATACATGGCCTTGTCTGATTCTTTTAACAATGCATCTACATCTTTACCATCATTATAATCCGCGACTGTAATCCCTATGCTGACATTAACCGACAATAAAGTACCTTTATATGAAATGGGGGCTTGTATCGAATAAATAACCCTATCAGCTAACTCTATCAGTTGCTCTCTATTTGCAACCGGATTAATAAACAACACAAACTCATCACCAGCTAAACGCGATGCCAAATCATTCGCTCTTACCGCATGTTCTAATCGCTTTGCAACCACTCTTAACACTTCATCACCAGCATCATGCCCATAAGTGTCATTAACTTGCTTAAATCCATCAAGATCAAGGTAGCAAAGTCCCATCTGCCCTATGCTCCCTTTTTTCAGCAATATTGTATCATTCGCTGCTTGATAAAATTTTGCTCTATTAGGTAGGCCGGTTAATACGTCATGATGCGCTAAGTGATCCAATCTCTCTTTTTCTTTAACATCAGATAAGTTTGTAAATATAAAGATATAACTATTTTGACCATACTGATCAGTATCAATGATCTTACTCGCTTTAACGTACAGAGGAAGTTCCGCACCAAACTTATCTTTTTCTAAAACTTCTCCATGCCATTGACCAAAACGCTGAATTGACTCTGTAATCAAACTCGTTGATGTTGTGAAATGATGACCATCGAATAAGGTCAACATGGGAATATTACTTAACTCACTCATTTGATAACCAAAGATATCGGTAAATGCAGGGTTCATCAGTGTTAATTTTCCGTCTGCATCGTATATCAACACACCGTCTTGGCTATTTTTAAATACATTTGCTGCCAATTTCTGTTGAGTTCGACTTCTCAATGCTTCAGTTACGTCAACCATTGAAAGTAATACTTGATTTTGATTCGATAGCACTCTTGATGTGATTTGTAATGTCTTGCTATCACATGTCTGAATAAGTAAATCATCCACTTCTTTACGATTATCGATAATCTCTAATAAATCTTGTTCATTACTTAGTTGTATCACATCGAGTAAATTACGACTTTCAAGCAAATTAATCGACAAACTAGGAAACATCGTTTTTGATGCTTCATTACTTAAAATAATAAGACCTTTTTTATCAATAACAAAAAGTGCATGTTGGACAGCTGTGATGATTTGCTCTCCAAAGTCTCTCTCATGTTCTACTTTTTTTAATACATAACTTAATTGCTTTTGACGCTCTTCAAGTTTACTTGTCATTTTATTAAACGAAGCAGTCAAGTCACCCAATTCATCATGCGTAACAACTTGCGGACGTTCATCGAACACACCTCTTGTAATAATCCCTTGCATTGCATGGTTTAAGCTGCTGACAGGAGTAATAACCCACTTTTGTATTTTACAAATAATGAAGTAACCGCAAATAACAAAAAACAGAAGCATAAAGATAAACATCTTTAATGCGGTATCTCTAGTTTCATCTAGTATGTCTTTTGAAACAATCAGATTCATTTGTGCTGTTTCTTGTGGATTTAAAACAAACGGAATAGACACATAAATGAAATGGTCACCTATGGCATACCCATCAATTAGCATTTGTTGTTTTAATTCAGCATTAGGCGCATGCGATAATTGGGTTGTTTTTTTATATTCGATAAATATTTGACCGTCATTGTCTATCACGACAGCCTGTAATATTGCTTCGTCTGCACTAAACGTATCTAAAATTTTATTGGCGGTTGCTTTATCATCTAAAATTAAAGCCGGTTTTAGGTTAAGGCTAACTCCAATCGATAAAATCTTAATACGATTAATTAAATTATCTTTTTCCGTTTTATACGTGCTTACATAGTTATAACCATGAAACATAACGAATAAACTCAGTGCAAATATGATTATTGGTAAAGATAAACGCTGGCGCAATGATGCATTTTCTATCCACTTCATCCGCGTTAACTCTCCTCATAAACCAATTTAACTATTTTAGAAACTAAGATATTTAATCGAATATACATCTTTAAGATTTATTAATTAAATTATTAATAGATATAACTTAATCGTATTTGGTGAGTATAACTAAAAATACTCTATACGGTTCAGCAATTGCAAACAAATCACCTACAAAGTGATCTAAGTAACACTTATAGATTTATTAGTTACCATTCATGGCTTGAATGTTTATTTTCATTCGAAATTTTTGATTCGAAAACTTACTTTATACTGCTTTCTTATATACTAGTTCTTATTTTATAAGGCGATCGTATGCGAACTCTCATTATCTTTTTGGCTGTTTTATGCTCTTTTCCATCATCAGCAAAATCAGTTCAAAAATACTACAAAGAACATCAACCAAAACGTTGTGAGACATTAAATAGAACATTAACTCATGTGAATAAGCTACTCAGCTTTAGTGAGGGAAAGGAATACAAAGAGAGATTAAAAGAGAAAAAGGCACTAAAGAAATTAAGGAAAGAAAAAGGATGTTAAAAAGCCAACAGTTACGTTGGCTTTGTATTGATTATTTTGCTTTTGGTCTGAATGGTTTAATCACTTCTTCATTACACTCAAGAAATGGACCTTCCATTAGATCGATACAATATGGAATTGCAGGGAAAACCGCATCCAAACATTCACGAATTGATTTTGGTTTACCAGGTAAATTTACAATTAATGAATCTTTACGTAAACCCGCAGTTTGACGAGATAAAATAGCTGTTGGCACAAACTTTAATGATTCTGCACGCATTAGCTCACCAAAACCGGGCATCATGCGATCACACACAGCTTCTGTTGCTTCAGGAGTGACATCACGTTTAGCTGGACCTGTTCCACCCGTTGTTACAACTAAGCAGCAGTTTTTTTCATCAGCTAATTCAATCAGTGTTTTTTCAATAACATCTTGCTCATCTGGAATAACCACATACACAGGTTCCCACTCAGATGTTAGATAATCGTTTAGTGTTTCAATAATAGCTGGTCCTGAAATATCTTCATAAATACCAACACTTGCACGATCACTTACGGTTACAATGCCGATTTTCGCTTTTTGAGTCATAATCTGTATCTTTTTAAAGTAAGGTAACCACTATTATTACAAGCGGTTACTCATTTTTCTACTAAAAAGGCGTTTTATCTAGTATTCGTAAGCCATGTTCACAGATACACCATAGGTCGAATCTACTGAATAGATCGCTGCTAAGTCAAAATGGAACATGTTAAGTGGCGAGAAACCAATACCTGCGGTAAATGCATCATCATAAGTACCCGCAAGATCTTTCTTGAATCCACCACGTAGCTGAATTTGGTACAGTAAGTCGATTTCTGCACCTGCTCTGAACATTTGAACATTATCATCTAAACCAACAAAACGTTCTTGCTCATTTAAGTCTAAATCTGCAGTAACAATAAAGTAGTTAGTCATGAAGGCTACGCCCGCAGTGTAAGTCGGAGTAAGTTCATAGTTGTATTTATATGTTTTTTTACCGTAACTTCCACCAACTAATGGATCTGAATTTTTAAAGTTAACAGTGATTTCTTTGGTTTCAATTTCATTCTTAATTAGGTTTTTACCCGCAGCAGCAAAACGCCAAGGACCGTAAAACCACACGGCACCAACATCTACGTTGAATGAATTATCAGTTGTTTTGTTTTTATCAAAGTCTTTAAAGTCAAAATTGTTTACAGCTTCTACATAGGTATACGTTAAGTAACTTTGAATTTTTGGTGTTACACCAATAGTGATGTTTTGTCCTAGGAAATTTGTGTAACCAGCAAAGGCAACACCTGCTTCTGCTAAGCCTAAAGCAACGGTTCCCACCGCCGTTGTATCAGCAAGTTGAAGCGGTTTAGCTGGGTCTGCTGGTAAACCAAGCGCATCGACATCAGGTAACGTAATGCCCTCAACCGAAGTTTTGCCATAAAATGCCATTGATAAATAACGGTTAGGAATTGCAACAGCCATCCCTGCTCCCATACTAAAGCTCAGGGCATCGCCATTTAAATTTCTTAGACCGTTTTCAATATCAGCTGCGGCACCTGTTGGATCAGACGGTATTTTCGAAAAACCTTTCTGTACTTGGTCAACATCATCAACCATACCGCCTTGGTCCATGACTTGTAGACCGGCACTCGGTAACAAAAGACCCGCATCATCTTTACGGCTATATATTGCAACTAAAGCTGGATTATAAAAAACACCAGTAAGATAGTCAGCGGCTGCAGTACCAGCACCACCCATAGCATCAATTCGACCATCAACGCTGAAATTTGTTGCTGATACTTGAGAAGAAGCTACCGTCGCGCACGAAAGTAAGCCAATTTTTATCCACTGTTTCATTTGATTAACCCATTAAAAAAATCACTTCCCTACTTATCGACATAGAAAAAGTTAACTTTAATGAAATAAATCAAAATATTGATGCTAGTGATGTCTTTTTGAAATTTGGCTTTAATATTAATACATACAAAAAAGCCGAGGGGTTAGCTCGGCTTTAAAATAGTAGTTAGTTAGCGTTGTTTCTCTTTTTCTGCAATTTCAGCTCTAATTTGGTCTGAAATGATTTTAATGGCTTCTCCACTACCAACGCCTTGACGCATCAGTTCTTGGATTTTCTCTACTGCTTGTTGCTGTTCTTCATGGGTTAATGTTGGTAAATCTAACATTATTTACTCTCTGTATTTTCATCTGAACCAAAATTCATTACTTTGGTTATTGCCTGAATTTCTTGGATGGAAATCGGTCCTTGAAATCTTTTATGATTAAACGACACACTTAAAATATAGCTGCCCGGTAGCACATTTGTCGAAGGTAAAGATTTAGGAAACCTCTCTTCGTACTTCTGTTCCCATAACTTTATATATTCATTATCTTGATGATCATAAATACCAACAGCCATTTCTGGTAATGGACAATTTGATTTAAGTAAACCGGTTTGTGTCGTTTTCCATTTATCTTTGCCTAACCACACCACTTGCATTTCTGTTTTTGGCGTGGTTAAAACAACCCATGATTCCCATTGTGTTTTTTCTTTATCATCCGCAATAATTATCAGCTTATACAGTCCATTTTGAATTCGGTTATTCAAGGACTCGCTGGCATAAGTGTATTGCGTGATTCTTTCATCTTGTGTTGGTGTTATTTTAATTGACGGATTAGTTAATTGTTCTTCTTGCGGCCATTTAATAAATGAAAGACTTGATATAGGCTTTTTAGTATCAAACTTAACAATCAATCGATGATGTAATCTTCCCGGGCTCTGAATAATAACACGTTGCACACTCACTGATTTTAACCAGTTAGGTATCACTTTATTTGATAAATCGCGGCCACAATTTACTGAAATTGCAGAGCTAAGTAATTTATCTATATTATTGGTGATATTCTCATTAACCGAATTCTGTAAAACTTCTATCGAAGTGGCAAAGCCTTTTCTTGCATGCCCTTCTAAAAATTGCTTATGCGCAGTATACAATGCAGATTGCTCATTAAACCAATCCACTGAATTTGCAAAAGATGTGTATGATGCACAAACCAATGAGCAAAAAACGAAAAACTTACGCACAAACATCATAAAAAATTACGCTTTCATTTTGTAGCCAACGCCACGCAATGTTTCAATTTCTATTCCAACAATCTTTTGACGTAACTGAAGAATATGCGTATCTACCGTACGTGTTGTTGGGAAATGGTTGTAACCCCAAACTTGATCCAAAAGCTCATCACGCGTAAACACTTTTCCAAGGTTTGATGCTAAGAAAAGCAGAAGATCAAACTCAGTTCGAGTTAACGTAACATTCTCACCTGAATTAACCACATCACGTGTAGAGGTATCAATAGCCAGATTACCAACGACTAATTTTGATTTTACTTCATCGGTTTCTGGTGAGCGTAAGTGTGCACGTAAACGAGCCAGCAATTCCGCTTCAGCAAAAGGCTTAGTTAAATAATCATTAGCACCAGAATCAAGGCCTGTTACTTTATCTCTAACAGAAACAAGAGCCGTTAATAAAATAACGGGAACATCTTTTATTTGTTTCCACTGACTTAACCAAGTTAATGAATCGCCTTCAGGTAGCTGACGGTCAAGAATGACAATATCAGCTTCGCTCCAAAGACCAGATACATTTGCGGCATTTTCGGAATGTAAACAGCGATAACCCGCTTCTTCTAAGCTGACAATCAGTCCGTCCGCTAAGTTTTTATCGTCTTCAACAAGTAGGATTGTCTGTTTCACAAGGTATCTCCAATATAAATGTCGTCGGTGGCCCCTGAAGAGTCATGGTTCCGCCCATTCTTTTGATCATTGATTCTACAATGGTTAGACCAAGGCCTAATCCTGCTTTACTAACAAAAGGTGTTTTTAATTCTTTCCAATCACGCTTTGTTAATTGTCCACCATCAATGACTTCAATTCTTAATTTTTTCTGTTCTACAGTAACGTTCAAAATAACGGGTGGTACACCATATTTATGAGCATTACTAACTAAATTATCTATGCAATTGCCCAACCAATATAAGTTAACTTTAATGGAGGCATCTTTATTTATTTTAAATTCAACTGGTTGAGTATACTCCAAACAACGATAGCTGAGCCATTCTTCAACAGAAGGTATCCAATCTGTTGAGAACCCTTTATCATCCGATTGTAAATAATCTTTACTTGCTTCAGCTAATTGGCGTAAACGCCTTGAGTCTTCACATAGACGCCTAAATTCATCGTACAAGGATTCCGGCAATGCTTCAAACTGTCGTCGAAATCCTTCAACGGTTAATCCCAAACTTGCGATTGGCGTTCTCAATTCGTGCGTTAGAATTTGCAAGACTAACATTCGACTTTTCATCTCTCTACGTTTACCGTTCCACTGAGAGATACCCCAACCAATCGCTAAGCAAACATTAATGAACACCAAAAACAATACAATATAAGATAATGTTTTGGAGTCTGTTTGATCTTGCCAACACACATTACCATTTCTTACATAGCAATTAGCCCCTTGTTTAAATAAGGTCGCTTCAAGTTGGTAATTTTCTAAATACTTATTCTTTAACTCTGTCGGGTATAAATAATAACGGCTGCCTTTACGTAGCCACAATAAATCATCTGCAATAATGGTATCTGAACCACTAATGATGGCTCTAATTGCTGTATCATCCATCATTTGCAAATGGTGCAATAATGTCCCTTCTCCTGCAATGGCTCTTTCTTTTATATGCATATAGGGTGACAAATGTTCTTTTTCATCTGGATGCAATTGAACATATCGATATGCATAAGAGCCACCACCAGGGTGAATCATTCCTGAGCGCGCAAACCATCTTGTTGGCAATGTTATACCTCGACACATCGCACGGATCAAAACCAGAGGCTCACCCACTAATGGACTTACAGGCCAAGGACCAGTACATGTTTGCGCACTACGATACAGCCTTTGTAATTGCTTAAATGGGTAAGATGCTGTTTGTGGCAACAATGTATCAGGAGACAATAATACGGTAGGATATTCTTTTTGTATTAAGCGAATGTCATAAATTTCGACGGCTTGTTGTTTTTTAAACGCTTTTTTAAAGTTATCGATCTTCGTTGCTAGGCTATCTGCATATGATGAGAAGCTTAATAACAATAAAGTCGTAAGTAGAAAGCGCTTATTGAGCAACGTAAACCCCTAAGAAAAAATATAATAAAGCATAATTTATCAGTATATTATAGTTCCAAATGAATACGAATACTTTATTTTTACAACTGTTCATCTTTTCCTCAAAGTGGGCTCAAATTGACAAAGTATTACTTTGCCATGACTTTACCACCTATCATTTTATATGCGGGTGTCCCTCGAATAAGCGTTTCTCTTGCAAAGATTGACTGGCATTGCGGACATTCACATTTCGCTGTAGTGTGATCTTCGACTATTCTTTCCACAAAACATTTTACTAAAGCGCCTTTCCCACCTTTTCTATATTTGTATAAAGGAGCTTTACATTTTGAACAAAAGATCATGATGGTCTTTGTTGGACCTTTCTTATTTGGTTTAGCCATCTCTTTCCATAACTTGTGGTTGCCAGATACAAAGGCTTTATTTTACACTCAATTAATAAATGCTTAACCCTTTCTCTATCATTTGTCTATAAAGGCCTTTTTATGCGAATTAATGCTAAAAACCCCGACGCTAAAAGTGCATTACAATTACTTACCGATATTCAATCTTATTTTAAATCTGAGCTTTTAAAAACAAGCAGTCTAACATCACAATCAACTGAATTTAAAGCCATAGAATGGCTAAGGGATAATGGAAGTCATGGTGGTGGTGAGCGCTTTGAAGCCATTGATGGTGGAATATTTAATCGAGCATCCATCAATGTTTCACAAATTCAATACGAAGACGACACCAGCAAACATTACAATAGCGCGACAGCCCTCTCTACTATTATCCATCCCAATCACCCCCTCGCACCATCGATTCATATGCATTTTAGTTTAACGGAATTAAAAGATGGCACTAGTTATTGGCGAATCATGGCTGATTTAAACCCTTCTCACTTTGATAAAGAAGACAAAGAATACTTCGATCAAACATTAAAAGTTGCAGCAAAATCGTACTATTTAGAAGGAACTAAGGCTGGTAATCAATATTTCGATATCCCTGCATTAAAAAAACGCAGAGGCGTGAGTCATTTTTATTTAGAAGGGTTTAATCCAGAGGGAGAAAATGGTGAGTTATTTACAAAACAATTTGCAACAAAAGTGATTGATACTTATGTGCATATTCTTAGCTCACACTTACTGCAAAAAATTGAAATAACGAAAAAGCTAAAACAGGCTCAATTAAATTACCACACACTTTACTTCTATCAAGTATTAACCTTAGACAAAGGAACCACGGCGGGTTTATTGGTTCACGATCAAAATGATGTAGGCACTTTGGGCTCTTTGCCATCACACATTAACCGTTCTCTTCTAGAAGAATGGCAAACTTTAACTCCTCAACCAACAGACCGGTTAGTTTCAGACTTATTAGCAGCGCTTCCTTGTGAAAATACGTGTTCAGTAACAAAAGAAGTTAAGGCTAACCTAGCTCAAGCCATTCGCGCATTTTACAAAAAATAACATGTATAATGCCACCACGCGTCATATCGTGGTGGTAACCATTCTTATTATAAAGTAGGTTTAATCCAAACCTTCTCAAAATCAAACCAACCTAATCCATTGCATGAAGCATTTTGAATACTGTTGTTTGTATCTTCACTAATTCCCATCCAACCATGAAATAATGGATTGATTTGGCCGCAATCAATTAAAAATCGACAAATATCATTCACTGGAAAGTGACACTGTGACGTTGATTGCCATTTTTCAATCATGTTCGATATGGTTTGGAAATCATCCTCAGGCATCACACGTTCAATTTCATCAAAGGCAAATAACCAAGATAATAACGCTTCAGGGCATTGAGTCCCCAAACTCATACCTCGTAGCCAAATATCAATGGTGGCAGCCTTATCTAAATCAAGTAAATCTAAGGTATCAAATTGATGTATCTTTAAAATGATCCCATCTTTATCTAATCGTTGCTTTATGATTTTCCCAAGTAATGGATACAACGGATGTTCATTCTCAAATCCTAAATGAACAACACTCCCTCTTTCTGGTAACTCGTAAGGTGGAATCGTACGATTTAAGCAATGTTGAAAACCCGGTAATAGTCCATATGCGTTAAAAAGGCCGATACCATTCATGGTTGAATTTTGAAGCTCATTCAATAGGAGTAATGGAGTGATCGTATTTAATAAATAACTTAACCAATTTTGATCTTTTGCAATGCCAGTTTTACGGTTAAATAATAAGTAACTACAACCACGATCGACATCAACAGTTTCACCATATGAATCAAGTGATTGATCATTTCCCTCGTACACTTCCAAACCCAATTTCAGTTGAATTGGCGCGATCTCTGGTAGAGTCCACACTTCAACGGAATCAATAAGAGGCCGATAACCAAAATACTGCTCATTGGCCACTAAGATTAATTTTTTATCTGTATTTTCAGCGACTTTATAAGGCCCACTTCCAATAGGTAAATGTTGTTGCTCATCACTATCATGACTGGTTGCTGGAACCAATTTCGCATTAAACTGAGCTAATTTTGAATCAAAATAATGGTCATCTTTATTTAAGATAAAATCAATGACATTGAGATTTGGACTTAAAACATCCTCAATATGACTAAAAACATAGTTTGTCTTTAAATGAGTAAATGTCTCTTTAATGTCATCAAATGTCAGTAGTTTTCCATCATGGAAATAGATGCTTGGCCTTAAGTAAAAGCGCCAATGTGTAGGTGAAAGCATTTCCCAATGGTGGGCAATATCACCTTCCACTTCTCCTTGCTTATTCCATTGAGTTAAGCCGTTGAAAATTTGCTGCATTAAATGCTGCTCTGAACGACGAATTGCTAACGATGGCTTTAATAGGTTCAGTTGGCGATAATAAGGCAACTTAACCACTTGTTTGCCCTTTTCGTGTGAAACCCCTAATACTTTATGGATCAAATCCAGTAATGCGTCTTGATTACCATCCAAAATATCAAGGGCAACGTCAAGTTTTCCATCTTCAATATTACGTCGAGCAAGGGACAGATAGACCGTATCAGGCGTAGATAAAAACTCAAGAACTGAACTCTTACCTCGACCAACCGCAGGGATCCAATCAATCCATTTTTCTTCGGACATTTTTTTAAGAACCATACGGGTATTACGACGAGTACAGCACAATAGATCGGCAATATCATCAATCTGTACGCCGTCAGACGATAAGTGATAATGACCGTATAATTTTTCGAATTGCTTTCGTAATCGTGGGCTGCCCATAAAATTCCGTTCTGTAGGTTGAAGTAAGTCTTAATTTTCTACTCATTTTTTAAGACTTCAAACTAATACTCTTGATTTTTCAATAAGTAAGTTTACACTAATTTTCAATGATAATAGAGGGAAATCATGATGTCTCCAGTCCAGTTACACGAGTTTAATACTCATACCAGAAGAAAATCAGATCGCTACCCTGTAGAGCGTAATGGTATTTTCATTGTAACTTCTGGTCAATTTCATTATCGCGATAGAAGTGGTGATGATATTACGCTTAATGCTGGTGATTTTTTGTTATACAGCTCAGGTGATATTTCAAAAATAAAAATGACAAACGATAATAACAATTTTAAAGCTCAATCTGTTGTTATCGACGTTGCCTTATTTCAAAAGTTTTTGTCCTACAGTAATGCCCCTGCTCATGCACCATGTAATTCAGATACCTTCATATTTACAGCTAATGATACGTCAGTAGTCAAACTACTCGAATTGCTAAAGGAACAATTAGCTAATAACGACAACAGCGACACTCTAGAGTTCTTGACCTTAGCACTGCTTAGTGAAATGGTAAATAAACAACCGTGTCTGATTCCTTTTATCCAAAAAATATCGGTATTAACGACTTCTCAGCAACTTATAAGATACGTAGAAGAGCATATATCAGCAGATTTAACCATTGATATGGTTGCTCCAAAACTAGGTATGTCTGCATCAACATTAAAACGCAAACTTCAATCAGATAAGCTCTCTTTTGCTCATCTAGTTAAAGTAAAACGCATTAATTATGCGGCAACACAACTAAGACTGACTCGAAAAACCATCACTGAAATCGCCTATGACACAGGTTTTAAAACAGCGGCGCACTTTAGTACGAGTTTTAAGTCCGTAAAAGGGATCACCCCCAAAGAATTTCGTGATTCACTTCAAGGATAACTTGTCACAATGGTGTAACACTTCCAGATTATGATGCTTTTTTTTCACAATGGATTTAGCTCATGTTCAAAGCGTTTAGTTACACCTCTTTATTTACAGCGTTACTTTTTAGCTCCTCAACTTTTGCTGCAAATACAGTAATTGCAGGTTCTACATCTGTTTCTACACTATTAGAGCCCTTTATTGATGAATACAATAAAGACAATAAACCACTTGTTGATTTACAAAGTATTGGTTCAAGTGCAGGCATTAAACTACTGGTTGATGATACAGTAAATCTTGCAATCAGCTCTCGTGAGTTAACAGACAAAGAAAAAAAATCATTAAGTTCAACTCTTATCGCTTATGATGCCATCGCAATTGTTGTCCACCCTGACAACCCAATTACTGAGTTATCTACAGAGAACATCTGGAAGATCTATCACGGTGATATTAAAAACTGGAAAGAATTAGGTGGCACTGATCGTAAGATCTCTGTAATTTCACGTGAAATTGCTTCTGGCTCTCGCTTCTCGTTTGAAAAACACTTCGGTTTAACACAAGAAATCAATTCATTTACCGTGTCAGATATTAGCGATAATGCTCTTGTTGTTAATGGTACGGGCATGGTGAAAAGTATTGTTTCACGGAATCCTTATGCTATCGGTTATGTTTCAGCAGGAACACTCGGTGATATAGCTCAATTACGAGTTTTAAAGGTAGATAGTGTTTTACCAAGCCAAGAAGCAATAATGGAAAACAAGTATTCTCTTTCTCACCCTTTCTTATTTGTATACAAGAACCAAACAGTATCTAAAGAATCGACAGAGTTTATGAATTACATTGCTTCACCAGAAGCGACTAAGACTATTCAATCACTTGGTTATATAAAGTAACTATTGAAAATAATGGTCGAATAACATATTGTTTACTCGATTTTAATTTCAAGGATGTCACATGTTAACCGTAAATAGCTATTTTGAAGATAAAGTAAAATCTATTGGATTTGAACAAAACAGTAACGCAATTTCTGTAGGTGTAATGTTACCGGGTAACTACACTTTTGGCACAGCTGCTGCTGAGAAAATGAGTGTTATCACTGGTGCTCTTACCATTAAACGCTCAACAGATGCTGACTGGGTAACTTTCTCTTCTGGTGAAGATTTCTCAGTTGAAGGTAACTCTTCATTTGAAGTAAAAGTAGAAATCGAAACTGCGTATTTATGTGAGTATTTGTAATACGAGTATTTATCTAAATTAGTATTAAATCACAATACTGGTTTCACACTATTACTCGTTTTTAGTTTAAAAAAAATGACAAGGAAGTTCGCTCCCTTGTCATTTTTTATTTATGATTTACTCTATAAAAGTAAACTAGTTAGCTTACTCGTCATCAACAACAATTTGTTTTGGCTTTTTCTTTGGCATAAATACCTGATCGCCAACCGCCACATTTGTATGGAACGAGTTATCACGTTTCTTAGGCGCTTTAGGTTTGTTTTGATTACCCTTCGCTTTAAATTTCTTAGGATCGCCTTTTTTCACAAACGTACGTTTATGTTTTGGTTTCAATCCTTTAAATTTACCTTTTAATTCTTCAAATACAGAGAAAGACAAATCTTGTTGTAAGAAGGTTTCTACGCGTTTAAAGCTTTCCCAGTCTTTTGGACCAACAAGAGAAATCGCAGTACCTTTCTTACCCGCACGGCCTGTACGACCAACACGGTGAACATACTCTTCCATATGCTTTGGCATATCAAAGTTAATTACGTGCGTTACGCTTGTTAAGTCTAAACCACGAGAAGCAACATCAGTTGTTACTAAGATCTTGTGAACACGACGCTCAAACTGACTCATAATGTTATTACGAGCGGTTTGGTTCATATCACCACTTAGCGCTACTGCTTTTAAATTCTCTTCGTTTAATAACTTAGTTAAACGATCAGTATCAGAGCGTGTTGCAGTGAAAATCATGATTTGGAAGTAATCTTCAGTCTCAATGATTTTGTTTAAGATCGCTTGTTTGTGATCTAAATGGTCACATAGATAGAAGCGTTGCGTAATGTCTTTGTGCTCATCATTCGATAAACCTACAGAGATACGCTTTGGATTATCCAGCATGTTACCTGCGAACTTATTCACTGCATCGTGATCAAGCGTTGCTGAGAACATTAGCGTTTGACGACGACGGTGACTTGCCGCTTTATGAATCTTTTGTAAATGTTCAGCAAAACCAAGATCTAGCATACGGTCAGCTTCGTCAAGGATCAGCGTTTCTAAACCATCAAGGTACAGAGATTGATGCTCAAGGTGGTCAGCTAAACGTCCTGGAGTGGCAACTATGAACTTAGGGTGCTTGCGCAATGCATTCACTTGGTCATTAAAGTTCTCACCGCCAGTAATCAATGTCGCATCATAAGTTAAGCCACCTAACATTGCGCGTAAATGGCTATATACTTGCTTAGCTAATTCACGAGTTGGCGCAAGAATCACTGCTCGAGGATCATTCTTTGAGAAAGATTTCGTTTTTAGTGATTTATGAAGCATTGGTAAAACGAATGCTAATGTTTTACCTGAACCTGTTTTTGACGACGCAAGAACATCTTTACCTGCAATAGCAACAGGAACAGCCTTACGTTGAATTTCAGTTGGTTTTTTAATGTTCTGGTGAGCGAGATTTTTTAATAGGCGATTATCTAAACCTAAATCTTTAAATTGCAAAAGCTGCACTCCAATTTCGAGTATTATTGATAAATAACCAGTCATTCTGGTCTAATGTGACGAGTATATCATAACTGTCGTTTATCCTTGCATATAAATATTCACTTGAGCTCTTACACTCTCTCATGACTTTGTTACAATGGTTTTATTCTAATAAACATTCATTTATAAAAATAAAAGTAGAAAGTTCATGAGCATTCAAATTACTGGAACATTAGCAAAAATGCGTTCTTCTTTATCTGAAGGAACCGTTCAATATCGTCTACCTGTCGGAGATGAAGAAATCAGTTTAAACCCTTTAATCGGTAAAACGCTAACCCTTACTCATACAGGTAATATCTTTTGCTGCTCATGCGGCAAGAAAACGAAAAAGAGCTATTCTCAAGGTCACTGCTTTGTATGTATGAAAAAGCTAGCAAGTTGCGATATGTGCATAATGAAACCTGAAACATGTCATTTCGCTGAAGGAACGTGTCGTGAACCTCAATGGGGTGAAGAGAATTGCTTTGTTGATCACTATGTTTATCTTTCAAATACATCGAGTATGAAAGTCGGCATTACTCGTCATACTCAGATTCCTACACGCTGGATTGATCAAGGTGCGACTCAAGGTTTGCCTATAGCTAAAGTGAAAAACCGCTTAATTTCAGGCCTAGTTGAAATTGAATTAGCAAAACTCATTGCAGATAAAACCAATTGGCGCACGCTATTAAAAGGTAACGGTGATCCCCTACCTTTAAAAGAAGCGGCTTTAGAACTATTGCCTCAAGTTGAAACGGCAATTGCAAAGATTCAAGCTGAGCATGGTGACAACTCTGTTGAATTATTAGACGAGCACATTCTTGATATCGCGTTTCCTGTTAATGAGTTCCCGACAAAAATCGTAAGCCATAACTTTGATAAAAACCCTGAAGTCACAGGCGTTCTTAATGGTGTTAAAGGTCAATACCTACTGTTTGATACTGGTGTTATCAACATCCGTAAATTTGGTTCTTATGAAGTTACCGTGACGGCGTAACTAATTAAAGCCCATTTATGATGTAAATGGGCTTCTAATTTCTTAACTTTGAAACACTTAATCTGTGATTTCACTCGATTTTTCTTTTTCGTTCATTTGCTTAATTTAATTGATTCAGATATCAATACTGGAACGTATAAGGAGTTACGAATGCTATTGGCAACACAGGACGAGTTTCAAACTCATTTATTCATTGATGACGCAGGTTCATATTGCGCTCAATATGACGGCTTCATTTTGAGAAGTGTTTTCCAACCAATATTTGATAAAAAAATGAACATTTTTGGTTATGAAGCATTACTTAGAATTCAAGACTCAAATGATCAGCTAATCAGACCCGACCTTTTCTTTTCGGACTTATCTCGTACCTTAGAACAGATACTGAATATCGAGCGCTTAAGCCGTGTTATTCATATTCGAAACTTTTCTACCTTTGCTCCATTAAATTGCAAACTATTCTTAAATGTTTTGCCTGAATCTGCTGTTCTTCTTTATACCAGTCATTTACCTGATATAAATGCAATGCTATTAGAATCAAGAATCAGTGCATTAAATCTATCTCCCCAAAACATCGTATTTGAATTAGTAGAATTTCATTATCAAGATGAAAAGAGGCTCATCAATGCTATCGAGATGATCAAAGAGCACGATTTTTTTGTTGCTATTGACGACTATGGTTCGGAAGCCTCTTCTGCGCATAGAGTTTCACAATTAAATCCAAACGTAATTAAAATCGATAGAGAGCTCTTATTAAAATATGAAGCTGGCGTCAAAGCCCCTCTGTTATCTGCCCTTTCTATCGCAAAAAAACAGGATGCGTTAACTATTGTTGAAGGCGTTGAAACACCTCATCAATATGAGCTAATGAAAAAATTAAACATTGGTTATTTCCAAGGTTTTTTACTTGGGAAACCACTTCCATTACACGAACAAAATCACCAAGCCGCGTAAATTTCCACATTAATAAGTAACTGACTAGTGATACATTAATCAGTTACTTTGAATACCAATAACATTTTCAAAACAGATTCTCATATTGATTCTTATTTTGAATATAGCATTATCCTTCTGGATTACTATTTTCCCACCGAGTACAACCCATCAAATAAAAACATTACCAATCAATAAGATAAACGAAATACCTTTTATTCGCAATTGATGGTATGCATATTGCTACATTTAAAGTACTGAATAAAACAATGCTTAGAACGATTAGCGAATACAACTAATTAGTATGGTGTTTTTACAGTTAAATGAACGTATTTATGCTCAAACCAGTTGTTTTATTTATTCCGTAGTTTCAGATGCTACATCTATACATTTTGCTGAGATCACATGAATCTCATTCAAACAGAATAGAGGCTTATTATGAAATACAAACAACTAATACCAATTATTGCTCTCGCTACTGCGAGCATTCCTATTCATGCAACCGTCGTCGATTTGGACTTTTCAAATCATATTGAAGACACCAATCTAAATAATAGTTTTGGTCCCTCATATGATGGCCCTGTTATGCACTTCCTAAATGTTGGTGTTCATAACGGTAAAACTATTGATGCGAAGATAAGCAGCCG
Organism: Aliivibrio sp. S10_S31; assembly: GCF_014694495.1. NCBI lineage: Bacteria > Pseudomonadati > Pseudomonadota > Gammaproteobacteria > Vibrionales > Vibrionaceae > Aliivibrio > Aliivibrio sp. S10_S31. The sequence goes on from NZ_JAAUWR010000024.1 coordinate 44,165, forward strand.
AATTATTGGTGATGCCACTTTCCTGTACCACACACCTAATTATAAAGAAGGTTCAACACAACCTAGTGGAGATATTGGTTTCCTCTACCAAACAAACTCTCCAGGCCCTGCTGGTCTTATTTATACTTTTGAATTTTTTGATGGAACCGATGGATTGTCTGGTACTTTTTCAATCCCTTATACTATCCCTGAATTTGAGATGATTGGTTATGATATCGATGGTGAGCCAGTACAATCAGAGCAAGTTCGTGTATATAAAAACGAAGGTTTTTTCAGCTATCAAACCGGTTCTGCTGGGGCAAGTCTAACAGCCGAAGAAAGTCCTGATGGTCTTTCTGTTTTATTCACAGGTCCTGGCACAAACTATAGTGAAACCGACACTTCAGGTGCTGTAAAATTCACCTATAAAAACACGTCTATTGTGACTCTTCAATTTGAAACCGTTACCGCTAGCAACAGTCCTTTGCCAAACCCAATTTTTTCTGCTTTTGATGGTAACTGGGATCTTGATGATTTTACTTCACCAATTGGAAGCTCTGATGAATCTGATTTTGGTGATGCTCCTGATAGCTACAACACCTTAAAATCCAATGACGGTGCAGAACATGCTATGACAAGTACTCTTTACTTAGGTAGTAACGTCGATGCAGATGCCGATGGCCAACCAGGAATAGCGTCAAATGGTGATGATCTCGATGTTGACGGTAACGACGATGACGGTATCACTATCTTAACCAGTTTAGAGAAAGGGTTAGACGCGTTAATAAATGTAAGTGCCAGTGGCAGTGGTTATCTACAAGCATGGGCTGACTGGGATATGAACGGTTCATTTGATGAGGGTGAACAAATTTTAACAAACCACCCCGTGGTGAGTGGCGTACAAATCGTTCCAATTAGAGTCAGTGATAGCGCAACCGTAGGTTCTGTACAAACTCGTTTCCGTTTATCAAGCAACCCTAATATACCAAGCTCGGGTTACGTTGGTGATGGTGAGGTCGAAGACTATGTTTTTGATGTTACAGACCCGGGAACAACGATTCAACATTCTGGTTATTATACTGCAGCGTTTGAGGATAACTGGCCTGAAATTGGTGATTTTGACTTAAATGATGTGGTTGCCTATTACCGAACGACTATTGTGAGTAAAGATGGTGAAGTATTACGATTTGATATTACCGGGACCATCATGGCATACGGCGCATCTTATGGTAACGGTCTAGGTTGGAAACTCAACGGCTTCTCTGAATCGGATATAAACCTTTCGTTGGCTCGTTTAGAAAAAAATGGCGTTACTCGAGCGAATATTTCACCATTTACTGGCGAAGACAAATCTATCGCCTCTGCTGGTGGAGACTTGATTGTTGTTGCTTCATTAAATCTACGAGAAGACATAATCATTAACGAAGAGTGTAAATTCCACCGTACAAATCCATCATGTAGTGCATCACTTGAATCGGAGCAGATGACATTTAGCATCTCACTTCCTTTCAATGATGGTAGTGAGCCTAGTGTAAGTTCACTATTACCTCTAAATGGTGCCGACCCATTCATCTTTGCTGCAGGCTATGGCTTGTATCACGGTGATAGCTTCTCTACAGCGCCAGGGACAGATTTAGAAATTCACACAGCGGATTTCCCACCGACAAGTAGAGGGACATTGGTGAGCAGTTTCTATGGTATTGCTCAGGATGATTCAGACCCTGCAACAAGTAAATACTACCGTACAACCGGAAATCTTCCATGGGGGATATTAATTTCATCACCTTGGAATCATCCATCAGAATATATTGATATTGGTGATGCTTACCCAGACTTCGCTGAATGGGCAACATCAGGCGGTACAGAAAAAACAACTTGGTACCTTAACCCTACAGCTAGTAATACTTGGTCAACTGCTGACTAACAAGGAGGATTTATGAAACGAATTAATATATTACTAAGTATCGCCATCATTACTTTTCTTTCGGCATGTAGTGATTCGTCATCTGGTACATCGGGGGGAGCAGCACCTGCAGCGGCAGATGTACCTAAAAAAGAAAGTGGTATTAAAACAAGTGAGTTGTCGGTACCAGAAGGTTTTACATTCTCAACAGAACGAGAAGTCACTTTCGACCTTTCTGTTGCAAGCTCTCAAAGTGATCGAGGTTTTATGTCTATCTACACTGAATTTAATGAAGGTGCCGTAGACTATACATCTCAAATCATTCTAACCCCAATGAATGACAGTACCGAATTTAAAAGCAGTATGATGCTTCCAAACCACGTCGATAAGGTTTGGGTGGAAATTTGGTACCCTTCAGCACTAGGCAGTGAAATAAAACAAATGATAGATATCGTTGATAATACTGTTGTTGCCACTTTATAAACATCATTAACCCTAAACATTAATTTAAACGGCCTATTTAGGCCGTTTTTTTCATACTAAATCACCAAGCAATACAAGGAGCTCTTTACACTTTCCACTTTACCGTTAAAATAACCCTTTTCGTTTTTAAAGGATTCACGCCATGTCCATCCAATGGTTCCCGGGACACATGCACAAAGCTCGTAAAGAGATTGAAGAAGTTGTGCCAAAAATCGATGTTATCATTGAAGTTCTTGACGCCCGTATTCCTTTTAGTAGTGAAAATCCGCTTATCTCTTCTATTCGTAAAGACAAACCGTGTGTAAAAGTACTTAATAAGCGTGATTTATCGGATCCAGAAGTAACTCAACTTTGGATTGAGCATTTAGAAAAAGAACAAGGCGTAACTGCAATGGCGGTTACTACAGAAAACCCAGAAGAAATCCATAAAATCATGGAAGTATGTCGTAAACTTGTTCCTCACAGAGAGGCAATGGGGAAAAACGTTCGTACCATGATCATGGGTATTCCGAATGTTGGTAAGTCAACCATCATTAATACTTTAGCCGGTCGTACAATTGCTGTGACAGGTAACCAACCAGCGGTTACTCGCCGTCAACAACGCATTAATCTTCAAAACGGTGTGGTACTTTCTGATACCCCAGGAATTTTATGGCCAAAAGTTGAAAACCCACACAGTGGATTCCGTTTAGCGGCAACTGGTGCGGTAAAAGATACAGCAATGGAATATGACGAAGTTGCATTCTACACTGTTGAATATCTTGCTAAACAATACCCAGAACGTTTAAAAGAACGTTACAAGTTAGATGAACTACCAGACAATGATTTAGAACTAATGGAAGCGATTGGACGTAGCCGTGGTTGTTTACAAGCTGGTGGTCGAATCAACCTTTACAAAGCATCTGAGATTTTACTTCATGAATTACGCTCAGGTGTTCTTGGTCAAGTCACTCTTGAATTACCAGAGATGATCACTGAAGAGTTAATTCAAGTTGAAATTGATGCCGCTCGTAAAGAAGAAGAAAAAGCGAAGAAAAAAGAAGAGCGTCGTAAACGTTATCTGAAAAACAAACGCTAATATTCCATTACAAAAATGCAAACGGGGAGCTTTACGTTCCCCTTTTTTATCTGTACATCAATATCAATTATTCAATGATCAGACTTAGCAATATTGTTTCTAACTGATCCCATGGAAGCAATTGAGTATCAATTACTTCAAGTTTTGACTCCATTCCTTCAATACTTAACTGATTAACAGAGACGACACGGTTAGCCACATTAAATGCATAACACCCTTTATCTGTATTCATCACAGCTTTAATCCGTTCTGCATTCAAATCTGATAACATCGAAAACAATTCTTCAAAATCAAACACTGATTCAGCGCCAAAAAACCATCCACAACTTACATAGCCTTGGCCTTTATTCTCTTTTCTGCAAAACTTCTGACCTGGTTCAAGAGCCATTTCGACAATATCTTGTTCAGCATGGTGGTGGTGATGTTCTTCAATCGTTAACTCAATAGTACGATCTTCATCCAACCAAGATTGTGGTAGCTCACCATGATTTATCTTCGTTGTTTTAGGTTGAGTTGACAGTTCTTTTGCCCATGAATCAAATAAACATTCATCGTAATCTGAAACCATATCCATCTTAGTCGCGACAACGACATCAGAAATACCCAATTGATCATTAAAGTTTTGATTAGATACATACTTATCATCAGATAGATTTCTTGGGTCAACAAGGCCAATCGTTGCCTTCAAATCAATGTACTTTTCATAGTTTTCTGATTGTAAAATAGCAATGATTTTTTTAGGGTGCCCTAACCCTGTTGGTTCAATAATTAAACGATCCGGTTTTTGTCTCAGTAACGCGTTAATCCCAACAGACATAGGAAGACCGGCAGTACAACACATACAGCCGCCAGGAACTTCTTTCACCATGGCACCGCCTTCAGCAAGAAAAGCACCATCAATGCCAATTTCACCAAATTCATTTACTAATACTGCCCAAGATTCATTCTCTGGTTTATTTTTTAGTAATTGTAAGATGGTGGTGGTTTTTCCTACACCTAGAAAACCCGTAATAATATTGGTTGGTATTTTTTTCATTTGCTTACTCTGTTGTGATGGTATTTTTTCATCATACCTCTACTGAGTCTCAACCTACTAATTTTTTTAATAAACAGCTCTACTTATCCTATAAAAACATTACAATAAGCACTTGATTTAGGTTATGTTAATAATATGTACAAACAACTTCACTATAGTGAACGTTGGCTAATAATTTTAAGGTTTAATTATGTTTAAATTCTTTGAGCGGTTAACGACTGCTTTTCCAAAACAAGAGCCCGACCAACCACCCAAAGGTTTGTATGCATTCTGTCGTCATTACACTAAAGGCTTTGAAGTTCCATTAATTAGCATGTCACTATTAAGTGCCATTATTGCCATGATCGAAGTATCATTATTTGGCTTTATGGGACAGCTCGTTGATTGGCTATCAACTCATGATAGAGAAACCTTTTTAGCTCAAGAAGGACAAACATTACTACTGCTTGGTTTTTTAATTGTTGTTATTGTTCCTATCCTTTTATTTATACATTCTTTGCTAACGCACCAAACGTTATTAGGTAATTACCCAATGGCAATTCGTTGGCAAGCACACCGTTACTTATTAAAACAAAGTGTTTCATTTTACTCAGATGACTTTGCTGGTCGTATTGCAACAAAAGTAATGCAAACTGCTTTAGCCGTTCGTGAGACGGTAATGAAGTTATTAGATGTATTGGTTTATGTCTCTGTTTACTTTACTTCTATGGTTGTCATGGTTGGTCAAGCAGATTGGCGATTAATGTTGCCAATGCTCATTTGGTTTGCAGCTTACGTAGCGATTCAATTTCACTTTGTACCTAAACTTAAAGCTATTTCAGAACAACAAGCTGATGCTCGTTCAACAATGACTGGACGTGTCGTTGATAGTTACACCAACATCAACACCGTGAAACTCTTTAGTCACAGTAAGCGTGAGACTCAATATGCTGAAGAAGGCATGGAAGAATTTTTAGGTACGGTTCATAAACAAATGCGTTTAGCAACAGGGATTAATATCTCAGTTGAAATCATTAACTACTTATTGGTTTTCTCAATTGCTGCAGTTTCTATTGCACTCTGGTTAGATAATGTACTTAGCGTGGGCGCCATTGCAATTGCGATTAGTTTAGCTCTGCGTGTAAATGGCATGTCACACTGGATAATGTGGGAAATTAGTTCGTTATTTGAAAACCTTGGAACGGTTACTGATGGTATTAACACCCTATCTAAGCCTATTGAGATCACAGATAAAGAAAACGCTTCAGAGCTTAATGTATCTAAAGGAACCATTAAGTTCGACAGCGTAAACTTTAATTATGGTGAAAACAAAAGCGTAATTAATGATTTGAATCTGGAAATTAAACCCGGTGAAAAAATCGGTTTAGTTGGTCGTTCTGGTGCTGGCAAATCAACACTTGTTAATTTATTACTGCGTTTTCATGATGTTGAATCAGGTTCGATATCTATTGATGGGCAAGATATTAGAGATGTCTCTCAGGACTCATTAAGAAGCCAAATTGGCATGGTGAGTCAAGATACTTCCCTACTTCATCGTTCTATTCGCGATAATATAAAGTATGGCCGCCCAGATGCTACTGATGAAGACCTATTTGCAGCAACTAAACAAGCGCAAGCTCACGAATTCATTGAGACCTTAACAGACTCTTTTGGTAGCAAAGGTTATGACGCACAAGTTGGTGAGCGTGGAGTGAAATTATCGGGAGGTCAACGCCAACGTATCGCTATCTCGCGTGTACTATTAAAAGATGCACCTTTACTAATCTTAGATGAAGCAACTTCAGCATTAGATTCTGAAGTTGAAGCTGCGATCCAAGATAGCCTTGATGAATTAATGCAAGGCAAAACTGTTATCGCCATTGCGCACCGTTTATCTACCATTGCAGCAATGGACCGCTTATTAGTGATGGATAAAGGCCAAGTTGTTGAGCAAGGCACACATAAAGAGCTCGTTGCATTAGGTGGCATTTACGCTCAACTTTGGAACCATCAAACCGGTGGATTTATTAGCGAGTAACATAAGCTCTAAGAGAAATAAACACGCTACTAACGTTTATGTAGCGTGTTTATCTTATCTAGAATAATTTTATCTCGATTATCATTTAAGATACTGATTTAAAGTAGATTAATACTTGATTTTGAACTAAATTGTATCTAGATATTTATAAATTAACGATATGAGGTTATAGACGAATGATAAGGCTACGTCCTTCACTGCTTGTTATGATATTGCTTTATTTAGCATACGATAAAGCTGAAGCTCGTAACTTTACGCCTGCAAGCCAATTTGAAGAAGCCTTCGCAACATCATTAGTTTTATCAGACAGTAATATGATCACTTTTGGTATTGCTGATTTCAATCCAAACCGCTATTTATCTAAAGACGAAAATAACCCTGATAATGGCTTAGGTAGCAATGATTCTATTCAGCTGCGTAACCAAATGACGGTGTATTCTTTACCCTATACTTTTGAACTCACTGAAGATCCTGACTCACGCTGGTCACATGAAATCACAGTAAGAGCGTCATACGTTAATACTGATATTGATGTCGAGTTCAAAGATAAAACCTCACCTGATGCTGATTTAGATGAAATATTTGGTTTATATGCGGAATACGCGCAAAACTACGATTTTTATGAGAATTGGACCATTTCTGTCGGCAATGCGTTTCATTTAATGCATTATAGAAATACTCATACTTATAATTCTGATTTCAGTCAGAGTTTCGCTCCTGTTTTAGATGGCTTGTACTACAACGTATCAAGTAATGCGTTCATTATTGAACCCAAAATCACCTTCCAATATAAAAAAGAGACCGATTGGGGTGAATGGCGTTTTAACAATAGCTACCACTATGCTTATGGGCAAGGCTTTGGTGGCTCATCAGATTACAGTTCTGATGCCAACCCAGAGGTTTGGCGTTTCGTAAACAGCATTCAACTGCGATATAACATGGCGCATTGGAATCGTTTAGCACAAGTTTTATATCTAAAGGCTAAACGAGTTGATCTTGGTGGAGACGCAAATGAGCCACTTGGAACAAACTTTTATTATGAGTTCAATATTGCATGGTTAATCGATACGAGAAAGTGGATTTCTTTGGTTGATAATGTTGGAATCGGCTTCACATTTAACGTTGGAAGTGCCTTACGTGGTGGCAGCATTGTCCTTTTTTACGACGAATAGCAACCAAACTTGTCATTGTTATTTTCAATATTAACAGCGCATTCATATGTTTTACCATACACTAACCCAACTCTATTAATAAAAATGATACTATCAGTCCCTGAAATCAGACAATATCTAGATTAAGAATGCATTAAAATACATGTATTCTTCATTTATTTTCGCATAATTTAAAATTGTGGACGAAACTATAAATTAGATATTTCAACTTAGGAGTACTATGTCACACACTCTATCTATTGGTGCGCTTGAATCATTTTTAATTGCAATTGCCGTGTTATTCCTCGGCCACTTGATCAATTCAAAAGTCGTACTATTTAAAAAATACAATATCCCAGAGCCAATTGTAGGCGGATTAATCGTAGCTTTTTTCATTACGATCCTACATTTCCAAGGGATTAACTTAAAGTTCTCACTGCCATTACAAAGCACATTCATGTTGATGTTCTTTAGTACAGTTGGACTTGCTGCAAACTACAAACAATTAATTAAAGGCGGAAGTAAAGTATTTATCTTCCTTGCTGTAGCTTCTGTTTATATCATTATTCAAAATGGTATTGGCGTAAGCCTTGCTAGCTTAATGGGACTTGACCCTCTTATGGGTTTAATCGCAGGTTCAATTACACTATCTGGCGGTCATGGTACAGGTGCAGCTTGGTCACATACATTTGCTGAGACATACCATTTAAATACGCTTGAGCTTGCAATGGCTTCAGCTACATTTGGTTTAATCATGGGTGGATTAATTGGTAGCCCTATCGCACAAAAATTAATTCATAAACATAACTTAGAATCAGAATACGGCACTGGCGTTGATACACATTCACGCTTCCCTGAAGTTGTTACCTACAATGAACGTGAAGAAGAAAAAGTAACCGCAAAAAAAGTAATCGAGACGTTATTTGTATTACTGCTTTGCGTGGTTGGTGCTGGTCATCTTGGTGACTTCATTGCAACATTCGACATCGCATGGTTAAAAATACCTGATTTTGTATACGCTCTATTCATTGGTGTATTCATTACAAATATTACCGAAGTCACTAAAGTACATAAAATCGACACTGAAACTGTCGATATTTTAGGTACCGTTTCATTGGCTCTGTTTTTAGCAATGGCATTGATGAGTCTTAAGCTGTGGAATATCTTTGATCTAGCGATTCCATTACTTATCATTCTTTCTATTCAGACGGTTGTACTTGCATTATTCTCATATTTTGTAACCTTCAGAGTAATGGGTTCAAATTATGATGCAGCTGTAATGGCTGGTGGTCATTGTGGTTTTGGTCTTGGTGCTACACCGACAGCAGTGATGAACATGGGCTCATTGGTTTCTCGTTTCGGCCCTTCTCCACAAGCATTTATGGTCGTTCCAATTGTTGGTGCTTTCTTTATTGATATTGTAAATTTGATTATCTTACAAACTTACATCAGTTTTATCGGATAAGAAAAAACCAAGAAAAAAGCCCTACCTCTCATGGAGTTAGGGCTTTTTTTATACCAAGAAGTTAAGTTGTTTTTGTTAACTTTATTTTTAGTCTGGGTATTCAAGTCGAATATCAATAAAACTGTATATATTATCTAGAAATAATTGAGACAAATTGGGATCAAATTGTCGACCTCGTTCTTGTTTAAACAGCTCAATAACTCTTTCCAATGGCCACGCTTCTTTATAACAACGTTTACTCATAAGGGCATCAAAGACATCAACAATGGCTGTTATTCTTGCGAAAATATGAATTTCTTCACCCTTTAACTGATTTGGGTACCCTTTCCCATCCCATCTTTCATGGTGCTCTAATGCAATTCGAGCTGCTGATTGCATTATTTCGCCATCACCAGACATTAATAATTTGTACCCCATAATAGTATGGGTCTCGATAATGGTTCTTTCTTCTGGTGTTAACTTGCCGGGCTTATCTAAAATAGCCTCAGGGATCCCTATTTTTCCAACATCATGCATAGGGCTAATAACTTCAAGCAATTTATATTCTGATTTTGGTAACTCATATAAACGCCCAAGCAAAGAAGACATTTTTGCCACACGCTTTACGTGATTACCCGTTTCACCTGAACGGGTCTCGATTGCTTCACCGAGGACGTTGATCATCTCTTTTTGAACGTTCAACGTTTTCTTTTGTAATTTAAGAATATGCGTTTTATTCTCATCTAATTCTTTTTTACGTAAAATCGCAATGTACTGAGTAACGATTATCCCTAACATCATAATGATAAGTAGAGCCGTTACGGATATGATATTTCTGTTTTTATATAAGTATGATTCAGGCTCGTTAACAATGCTTGAAGCATAAGGTAAATCGTCTCTATCTATATTGAATTTATCTACAATTCCATAATCAAATACATAACCTTCCCATGCTACAGGATATGCTGATACTTTTTCGTTAACCGTAAAATGTAGTTTATTTGATAGCGATAAAATGGATTGGATCCCTAAAGCGTAAGAACGGTTAACATAACCACCTAATACACCATATCCAATATAGTGTTCCCAAAATACAAAAATAGGTATATTGCTTTTCTTGGACAACACTGAAGCTATCGCCCCATAGTCATAGTAATTCCCTTTTTTTAACTCAGTATTAAAATGAGTTAAGAAAGCGACCGAATCATCGCCTGCCCTTGCTAAGAACTGCTCTGCTTCTCTTAAAGATAAATCATCAATGATTTTAACTGTTAAGTTAGGAAACACCTTAGCGTCTTCTATAAATTGCTTTCTTACAAGTTGGGAAGTTAAACTGTTATCACTAAACAAATATACTGTTTTTCTTTCAGGGAAAAGAGATTGCGAGAGCTTTAAATTTTTTACGATATGGTCACGTTCATAGTAAACGGTTGTTCTATCTTCAATATCAGCTAAATCAATTGACAAATTATTGATACCTACAGCAACGATAGGTAGCTTAGGAAAAGTTGTGTTTGCGTTTTTAATTAAGAAATTAAGTGCATTATCATCCGATGCAATGATCGCATCAAAATACCCTTCCGAGTATTTGTGCTTCAAATATGTTAGATATTGCGCTTTGTAGTCGTTACCGTTTACACGCTTAGAATCCATGTACTCAACAGAAAGTCGAACATTTCGATCAACTTTAGCAATGGATTCTGAAATCCCCTGTTGTATATTCATTGTCCATTCATAAGATGGGCTATATGAGTGCAACACGAGTATGTTCAGTGGTTTCATTTCATGAGCAAACAAACTCATTGGTGCAAATAAGAAAATAAAACCACAAACTAGAGATAGGTAATGACGCATGTTTCAAGACTCTGAAGATGTATTAGGCTTTAATACAAGTTGTAAAAGTAGTCCCATGTAAACTTGATTGTTGCTCCATTACAGATCCTAAGAATCCATCAACATCAAGGGTATTATCCGTAATAACAATATCTGAAATAAATAATTCGCCATCAATAACTTGCGATAAACACGCAGCAATTGGCATCATTCCATTTAAAGCAACAAATAACTGATATTCTTCTGACAATTCGATTTGAGTCAAAAACTCAAGAACGTCGTCATATTCTTTATCCCATTGTTTTGCAACAATCATTGCCCAACGAATGGTTAGCCTATGCTCTGTAACAGGTAAAACAAATACGCCATCAGGAATATTTGAATTAACAAATTCAAGCTTAGTTGGTACGCATGCATTTTGACTTAGGTAGATATCTCTACCTCTAAGACTTTCAGGGGTTGGGAAATCAACATTTACCTGTTCTGCCAACCAAGATAACTTGTTCTTGTTGAATGTTTCGCTGTTCATATCACCTACAAAAAAGGATGGTACCCCATCCTTTATTTAAATTAGAAATTCAAAAATGCATAACCTGTTTCGTAGGCATCTTGTTGGTAGCCTTTTAGACCAATTTCTTTTACGCGAATCATTTCTGGAGCGCGTTTCAGGCTTGCTTTTTGATCAGCAGCGCTAAGAACTTCTACTTCAACATCTTCAATAAGTTGAATTGCAGCTTCTAATTTAAAGCCAACAGCACCACCTGCAAATTTACCTTTCATTAAACGTTCTTTGATAACAACCGTTTCAACTTGGTAATCTTGCATTAATTTTTTAAATTTAAATTGAAAATCACGGATTGATTCCGTTTTTGATGGCTCAACAATATCAAATTTAGCTACTCGACAATCAGGTAAGTCGATCATGCCATCTGATTTATTAACTAAACAAATGATTGCTTCATTACCTTTAAGCTCTACGCCACATACTTTCATTCTAAAATCCTAACAATGTCTTGAACCCGTTGATTATAGGCTTAAATTGATGAGATTGATACGTTGAATCGAAGATAAAAGCAATCTAACTTAAATCATTGACCCCATATATTGCAAAAATCAGGAACGCACATGCGTGGTTGGGATGGAGAGCTACAAGCCGTTAATAGAAGAGCCATTAAAGCGACAGTAATCATTTGTTTTTTCAAGTTATATCTCCACTCATATATTTTATCCAACGCATACTAATACATATCATCTGAATTCAAAAATCCAATTAGTTCCTTTAGTACATAAAGTTAGTTACTTTATGCTAAAGTAATGACATAGCTTCTTTTTTTAGTATAACGTCGATGCTTAAATCAAATCGCGCTTATGCTACACTCTTTTATATCGTTTAAAATCAGAGAATCTTTAATGAAAAAAATCATTTTTGCACTTGCTATCACAACATTGCTTAGCGCTTGTTCTGATAACGAAGTTGGTGATGTATCACTAGGTATGTTCACGATGAAAGACATCAAAATTTCAAACTTGGATGATGAAAAGATCCCTGGTGTTACTTGCCACATCGCATCAGTTGAAGCAAATTTAAGCCTTTCAGATCCAAGTGACAGCTCTATCTCATGTCGTCAAACAGGTGAAATCACACCTGAAATGATCGCTCAAATTGACAGAAGTAAATCTGGTGAGGTTGTTTTCAAGCAATCTAAAAGTATTTTCTTCAAATCAATGAAAGTTAGACGTATTTACGATGCTGAAAATCAGACGTTGCTGTACTTGTCATACACAACAAAAGAAACGGAAGGTAGTTTCAAACACAGCCTTTCTACAGTCCCTCTATGGGGTACTGCTGCTTATATAGTAGCGAATGCTGACAAATAGTTTTCTATTGACTCATATAACACCAAACAAGAGCAATATGGTAAATGATACTGCTCTTGCTTGGTAAATGTCTTAGCTATATGTATTAAACAGTCTATCGCCAGTATCAGGTCCCTTTCCACCTGAGATGACTTGAACCTTTGCTCCCTCATACTTGTTATCTGATACTCGTACAGTATATAAATCATAGCTCTCAAGTAGCTCAGTCGAAGAACTTGGGATCACTGTTGTAGCGAGCTTTACAGAGTCCGTATTTGGAAGTTGGTCAATCAGGCCAAAAACACTTTTACCTGAATTTATTACTGCATCAACAATAATAATGTTCTTGTCTCTAACAATTTCGAGGTCTTCGTTAGAAATCAGATCATCATTGACGAAAATTATTGATACATTGCTACCTAGCTGTTCAAGCTTGTCTGCAATACCATTACCAAAGCACAAACCTGCCCGCATCAAAATCAATACAGCATAGTTTTGTTGTTGATTTGAAGATTTTACTATTGGTTCTGCAATGACCTCTCCTAACTGATAGTGTGCGGTACGAAGTTTGTAGCCCATCGACATTGAACTGCTCTTACAAATATCAATCAATTGTTCAACATTATTATTTTGGCAGCTTTCATTTAATACATACATAATTATACTTCTTCTAGTTCACAGCATTTATTGAGGTCATATGACAATCCAACCTCAAACATTGATTCGATATTTGTAAACTCCGTTTCTGCTAAGTAAGCCTCCACTGCTTTGTTTAACTTTTCGTGAGCAACCAAATACCCTTGATTTGCTGCTTCTAACATTGGAATGTCAATCATCGAATCGCCAATGGCTACTACGTGTTTTCCTTTGTCTCTTAGTAGATTCGATAATTCTTTCTTGAACAATGGCGTAACAAGATATTCAATTTCTGGTTTGCAAATGTTCCCTAACAAAATGTCAAATATTTGATGCTTTTCGTTAACTAGGCTCCATATATCAAATACGCCTGACGTAACACCGATAACAATAGAGTCTTTCTGATTCGCTAAATAGTCGAATATGCTCTGGCTCAGTTTTATCTTTTTCAAAGTTTGAGTCGCCGATTCTCCCACTTTCATAGGATTATGCTTTTTGTATAGATTCCAAACTTTAAAGAATTGGTATGAAGTATACCTATCATTTCTAAATACAGATTTTAACTCTTCTTTTTTTATTCCTAAATGTCTACAAAAATCATAAGTCCCATCATTAATTGAAACAGTCTTATCACAGTCGACAAGGATAACCTGAGTTGATTTTTCTAGTAACTCTTTATAGTTAGTAAAAAAGTTAAGAGCTAAGGTTTGATTACAAAACTTTGATGAATATGAGTCTAACCAAAAAGAAATAAATTGAACCGTTGATTTAGTGTCTTCATCTAAAATCACTAGCTCTTTTCTGTGACTATTACATATTTTCTCTAATTCACATTTTTCATACTTTTTCCAATTTCTTATTTGTTCTACAGTAATATCTAAATTTCTTTTTTCTCCTGTACTTTTTCTTGAAAATTCTACAATCATTTCTGATGGAGTATCCAAGTAGAAGAAGTGGTCGTAAACATTTTCATCCTGTTCAGTGAAGACTACTTTGTAAGAATCACCATCTATAAAAGAATAATGACCATCTACTAGTACGAGATCGTATTCTGAATTCTTTTCATTCACGATCTCAGTGAATTTTTCACGTAGAGTTTTTTTCCTTGATTCTTCGAGACTTTTGAAGGTTTTTTGGAACATATCTTGAGCAAGAGCATTCAATGTCTTTGAACCCTCAATATGAATAGCAGTTAACAGTGTAGTTTCCTGTAAATAGGCTATTACATTCTTGATTAGATAGTCTTTACCAGCTCTGGATACACCATAGATAGCTAACTTCATCATTTAACCTCAACATATTTATCGTAGTAACATTCACCGTCCTCTAGAGACCTCATCTGACCCATTTGAAACTCTAGATTTTCAAGGTCCATATCGAATGCTCCATAATTGTAATCTTCATTTCCATAGAATCTGCCACACGGATAGATACCACGTTTGGTGATGAAAATATTGGTACGACCTACTCCACAGAGTGTGCCATACATTGTACAGTCATATTTCTTTTTGTTATTTTCATCAAGTTGACGTACTTCGAACTGACTACCTTTAAAATCTTCAAGTAAAGATTGATATTCGTCCTTTGATACTGTCATACTTTCATCGTGAGAATCGAAAAGGCGTGAGAAAGTTACATCCTTAAAGTTGTTGTCTTCAAGATAAGTTCTAAGTTTAGTTTTATTCAAAATGGTTTGGCTATGCACTGTACAGTTTATGGGTGGCTTATGTCCAAATTTAGACTCATACTTTTTCACTCCATTAAAAACAACATTATATTTCTCTCGACCTAAATTATGAAGCTCTTCATAACCATCCAATGAGAAGCACATTTTTATCGAGTCTTTATGCTCCAAGAAAAAATTCAACATTTTCTCTGTTAATATTGTTCCATTTGTAATGGTATAAAATGCTAATCGGTCAAGATTATTATTCTTTACATACTCGATAAGACCAACAATTTTTCTATATTGCAAAATAGGTTCACCAGAACCAACTATCCCAATTTTGAAAGTGGATAACTTGTTAATTCTTGCGTAATCATTTAGGTTTTTTGCTATTTTTATTAACTCATCAGTAGTAAACTCTTGCGGAATTCCACTTAACTTTCCATTATCTTCATTATGAAAGTGGCAGTAAGCACATTTTAAGTTACATTTTTCTCCAAGAGATATACAAGCTCTATCAATCACTTCAAGTATCCTTTAAACAGTTCAAATATATCACTACTTTTCGGGTTGTTAGCATCTAAATAGTCAACTGCTGTTTTGTTATTTCTACACCTAATCATCAAGTCAGTTTTTTCAATTAGCATTCTGACCATTTTTATATCGTGCTTAATACAAGCTTTCATCAAAGGTGTGTAGCCATTATTATCTTGTTGATTAGTACAAGAATCGTGAGATAAAAAGTAATCTGCCGCTTGTAAAAAACCACTCCACGCAGCAATCATTAGTGGTGTATTGCCAGCATTCTTACCTCCACTCCCATAGTCAAGATCAGCCCCGTTTTCGACCAACAACTTTATTATTTCAATTTTTTTAATCTGTGTTGCGTGATGGATAGCTGAGAATCGGTATTTGTGCTTATCCCTCACATCAAGATTGATTTCTTTTAGTGTGAGAAGATATTTGAGCATCGGTAGGTCACGATTTCGTACAGCACAAATCAATGGTGTTAAGCCACTATCAGGGCTATGAAAATTGACATCAACGCCCTGCATATCAAAATCCATAGCTTCTTGAAGTTTCTTTCCTTTAATTAAAGAACCGAACTCAATAGAGCGCACAACATCATAATCGTTGTCTGCGGTATGGAACTTCTCTATGTACATATTGGGGGTTATTGCTGTGAGATTTCTTGGTTCTCTAGTCAAGAACTGAAAATAGATATCATCACTTAGCAAATACACATCATCGTAAGGGCAAGCTTTCGATCTCTTAATTGCCACTTCAGCGATCTTTTCATCATTGTTTCCATCTGTTTTGATGCTTTTTTCTATACAGAATTTTTCTTTCTTCTCAGTAATGGATTTCATTACCAACCAAGCTTTTTGTTTTGTAGAAGGGTTGCCTCTGTCTTTCAGATTATTCAATTCTGAAATCACTACTTCTGGTATCACGACCTCTTCAAAGAACTCTTCAAGTTCATCAATGATCGATGGTCTTTTGATCAACGCAGACGTATCAACAACAATAACCTTTTTCTTGATTGAAGTATTACCTACTAGCTCATCAGTTGAAGTTTTGAAAATTTTCGATAGTTTTAGTAACTGAGACGAAGATGGCTCGTTTTTCCCATTTTCCCAATTTGATATCACAGGTCTAGCCACGTTAAGCTGCTCCGCAAGTTCTTTTTGAGACAGCTTTTGTTCATCTCTAAATGTTTTGATGTTCTTTCCTATTAGTTCTGTCAGCATAATTTACACTCATATCCTTTGGCTATACACTCAACGCCTTATGTGTATTGAAACATAACAGGGCGTTAACACAGACACAAGAAGCAAGTAGCTGATGTATAAATACTTTACAGCGTGTAACTATGCGTGACACGCATTCTGCGGTTAACCCTTGGAAAGTCATTTTTACCAAATTTGTAATTAATTCCTTAAATACCAATCGAATTGCATATTTTTCTACTCTAAAATCTGGTTCAATATGACTATGTATCTGACCTTGTGGGAGTTTAGCTATGTTGTGTAGCACTCAAAGAATGGGAATTCGATTTTGCCTTAATGACAATGGTGTTTTGATAGACTCAAAGGAAAGCAAAGACCTAACAGGTCATTGCCGTGTTTGTGGTAAGAGTGTCCAACGTGAGAAGAGTTTTCAACTATTTCAACATTCTGATAAACAATGCGACCACCTAGTTCTATCCGAAATCTGTGAACGTTTAACCTATTTAATTTCAGTTCAACAACGACTAGCCATACCTATTGATTACACTTGCACAAACAGTATTAGTGTAGATGTGACACACTGCTCCCTATTAATCGACACAGATACTAGACCTCTAATCGAACTAACACTGCAAGATAATAAAGCGATCTATCTTACAGTAACGTTAGATGACTCCGAAGTTGACCAAAACCAGATTCAAAATCTCAGAAAACGGTTCGAGAGTGTGATTGAGCTGAATCTTAGCAATCTTACTGTCCCATCTACCGACTTTACTTCTTATCTAAGTGACAAGGTTTTAGATGACCAATTTCACAAACGTTGTACTTGGCTTTCTTTCAACCCTCTTCACTCCCTAACCAGAAATATCGCATCAATTGAACAATCCTCGATTGACAACGAACAGCAACGAGCTTTAAGTGAACTTGAACAGGTAAATGAAAGAATCAAAGTTGCTAACCATACACTGGAACGAATTAACCGTGACATTGTAACAACGAAAACAACCTTAACTCATTATCATAACCAGCAACACAAGTACGACTTAAGTAAAAACATAGAAGATCTGAAAAGACAAGAAAGTGAGCTATTTAAGAAAATCTCGGCATTAAAACGGCAAAGAAGCGAATTATTGAACGGTAATACAACATCTAGACTAAGCGATAAAGTTGAAGAGTTGCGTGCTGCCTACTCTTTAGGTAAGTAGCATATCAAACAGCAAGAGTTTGAGAAAAATAGCTTAAAGAGACAGATTGAACGTCTAACGAATCAGAAATCTGAGTTTGATAAAGAAATTGATAATGCCAAATGGTTAAGACGTGTACTTGAAAAGTTTGACTGTAACTTTGGAGATTTAGAGCAAGAACTAATGCAAATTGTCGAACTCTCTGAGTCTTATGACCAATATCAAAACAAGTCCAGACTAGCGGAGAACAAACTCAACGAACTTGAAGCCAATGTGAATAAAAAACAAGAAGAGCCTGATGAAGTAAAGAAAGGGGTTGAGTTTTACAAAGCTAAAAAGTTTAAGTTAGACGTATTTACGATGCTGAAAATCAAACGTTGCTGTACTTGTCATACACAACAAAAGAAACGGAAGGTAGCTTTAAGCATAGTTTATCAACGGTGCCATTGTGGGGAACAAAGGCTTACGTAGAGCAACCGGTTACTGCTAACTAATTTATAAACATCTAAAAAATGGCCCTCAACAATGAGGGCCATTTTTTATATTGTTACCAGTGAATTTTTAAGATGGTAATTTCCACTCTTCGATTACATTTACGACCTAGGATCGTATCGTTATCACATAACGGTAGATATTCACCAAAACCTCGAGAGTATAATTGACTCGCATTTAGTTTATTCGATAGTAAATAGCGACGTACTTCGTTTGAACGTTGTTCAGATAAGTTCTGATTCTTAATCGGATCACCAGTCACATCCGTATGGCCATCAAGTACTAGAGCTAGCTCTGGTTTACTCGCCATAACGACAATCAGTTTATTAAGTAGTGAGCGTGCTAGTGGCGTTAATTCAGCTTTAGCGCTAGAAAAATGCACTTTTTCTTGAATGCTTATCACCAGTTGGTCATTACCTACTTTGTGATATTGAATACCCATATTCGATAATTGTTGAGCGACTTGTCGCATGTCATCGTCTTTTAACTCACCATTAGGTCCAGTCAATGCACGTGTCATTTCTGACGTTTCCACCTCTTCAACAGGCGCTGTTTCAGGATTTTCAAAATCAGGGAACGGTGCATCTTCTTTCGTCTTTGGTGCGGTATCTAATAAACTACTTCCTTGTGGTGCACACCCAACAAATAGTAATGAAGCAAATAATGGTAAAAGTCTTAGCATGATCAATCCGAGTAATATAATTCCTACTCTTGATATCGACGTTTATAATCGTTTCTTTAATGAAAAACGGTGATAAATGTGATGTTGATTCCTGCTTTTCGCTTATTAAAACCACGATTTCTTATCAAATGTCCCTTATAGGAATGAATAAAATTGACATTTCTGATGGTCTAGTTACCATTTCCTTTTTATATGACGAGAAATTCCCATGTCTGAAGTTGAAAACACACAAAAAGAAGCTATCGATCTAGAAACGATCTCTCCTGAACTTAAAAAAGTTATCGAATTTGAAAACGTTCCTGAAGAAATGTGGCACATGCTTGTTTCTGTGCACGAAGTAGCTGAAATCGCAGTTCGTGAATCTTGGGATGCAATGCCAGCTAGTGCTCAAAAAGTTCTAGATAACTTTGAGCAATTCCACGCATTAGTTTCTCTAAGCCAAAGCTACGCTGGTTATGATTTCATGGCTGAGTTCGAAAACTTAGACCTACCAGAAAACATGGACGAAGATGCTCAAGCTGAATACCGTTCACAACTTCTTGATCAAGTTTTACACAACTGTGTGAAAGATCTAGTTAAGCAAATCAAAAAAGCACGTCGTGATCCAATCATGAAGCGTGAACTTGCTGAAATCTTCAAAAAATAATTAATATTGGATGGCTTTAGCGCCATCCTTTTTCGGAGAAATAATGGCTCGTATCGTTCGTTATACTTACAAGTCTGAAACAAAAGAGATCCCTTTCTCTTTTCGTGAATTTCACGGCCCATTTGAAGCTGCAGCGGCTGCTGAAGGTATTGATATCTCAGATTTCGATACTATGTTGAAGCAAGTTGAAATGGCCTCAAATAACCCTGGTGCGGTTAAAGATTTCCGTCACAGCTACTTTACAAAGCTTGGCTTTTCAAAAGTACGTTTCGTGAAAGAAGACTAATTAGCGAATTTGCGTTAGTCTCCCTAGCATTGATGGATGATATGCCCATGTGTGGTCAAACATCGCCATTAATGCTGGATTTCCATATTTTGATAAACACACCGCATGAAATCGGTTCTGATGTTTTTTCAAATCCCCTACCATTGCATCTATCTTTTCTGACTGTGTCGGTGCTATAAAATCAGACAATACCACTAAATCTGCGTTTTTATACTTATCCCCATGCATCAACTGAATTGATTTTTCCAACACGGGCTCTAAATCTGTACCACCATGAAATTTATACGATAGGAAATCAGCGACTTCTTTCAAGCCATCCTGTTTACTTAATTCATATGTAATTTGCTGAGTCGAAAACAGAATTACATAACAATCTCGCTCTTCTGCCAATGCAATCTGCATTAACCCATAAGCTAACGCTTTTGCACATTGTTCAGGAAAGCCACTCATAGAACCTGATGCATCGACACAAACAACAAACGGCCCTTTCTCAATAAGTGCATTACTTGCGGCTCTCGATTGAGTTGTGACTTTTCGTAACTTACGATCTGCCCCCTGCATACGATAGTTCATCAAACGTTTATCAATAAGGTGCTGATAAAAAATAACTTCAAGCTCTGGATGCGATAAAAATAAGGTTTCATTAGGAAGTAAACGACTTAAATCATCGCCTTCATGAACACCAACAATATCGTCAGTTACAAAATCACTCTTCTCTTCCACCACTTTGACTTCTTCAGCCATAGCTTGTGATTTATCACTATGTTCAGCTTCATTGGCCATACGTCCTAACTTAGACGCGATGTCTAGTAATCCTTTATTTTTCTTCAGAAACCGAGCATGTAGTTTCATGATATCTACATTAGATTTGGTCAATTTTGCTGATGCCATATCCCACAGTTTACCGATTTGAGCTTCATCACCTTCAGCAGTAACAGACTCCATGGTTTTTAATGTTTCAATTCGTTGATACAAGTCAGCAAGGAGTTTTTCTTTATCCTCTTGTAATTCACTTAACTGCGCTTTTTTGATTGCATCCGACAAACTTTGATACCAACGTTCACAAAAGAATCGAGGGAACATTGGGTTCATTAACCCTTTGTTATCATTAGCCAGTTGTTTTGCTTCCACATAAAATGCAGAGTGCCATTTTAGCTTAGATACAATCTCATCAATGCGTTGATAAAACTCATTTTCGCTCCAATGAATCACATCTTGGTATAAAGCCAGTTCATCTTGAATACGCTCTGTTTCGCATACTTTGGTCATCTTATGCTTAACTTTGCCACGCCATTTCAAAATATGATTCTTAATGGTTGGTTTTATATTAGGGTTTGATTTCGCTGCTGTCAGAAATTGTGGACGTGAGAGAACCTCAGCGATCGAAGAATCAATCATCCCTGATTCTGCTACCATCATTACCAAGTTTAAGGCATCAGCACCTAACATATTTGTCCTTACTACTTATTAAGAATAATAATCGCTAAACTTCATTACTCGTCGACTGGAGTTATTAAATTGAGTTTTACATCCCTCAATACGTTGAGTTAATAACTGTAGACTGTTTTCAATCACTGAAGGCAAAGTTTCTTCAATAAAGTTATGAGGTAAAGCTGCATGAAATTGAGTTCGACTCTTTAACAGTTGATGTTCTGCTTCATCTAATTTCTTTTGATTTACAGAAACTTGCTCTGCCCATGCCTCAAATTGACTTTCAGTTGGGTCATTATGACCAACCATACCGACAAGAACAGAACGATTTGCGATATCTTTGATTACTAATCTGGAATCCGCATCTAATTCAAAATTAAGCATGCACAGACTTGGGTTCTGGTTTACATAACCATATACCGAGGCTTTGCCTTCTTTCATCTGCTTTTCGATGTCATCAGGGTTAACATAAACCCAGCGGCTATCGCCTTTTTCACCTTCGGATACTGACATATTAGATTGAAGCATCACTAATTTTATTAATTGATGTGCATTGCCAACACTAAAGCGCTTACCTTTTTGAAAATCGAATTCATAGCTTTCTTTTTTCATTAAGCGGTTACCGGCAGTTTCCATGTGCAGTTCAACACTGTGATTTGCCAAAATCTTGGCTTCCATTTCTGCCATATCCGTTAAGATCATATCGATATTCATTAATACCGCTTGTTGATCAAACGCTTTTTCTGATGCGAATGTTCGAATACTCTCCCGTACTTGCTCTCTGTTCTCAGGAGTCGTCCATAAACAATCTTGTAATAACAACAAATCCATCGGATTAATTTCATCACGACCACTAAAGAAAGCGGATGCTTTTAATAATTTAACGGACTTTTTCCAGCGTCGATCAGATACATACAGATCTTCATCATAAGCCGTATTGTTTTGCTCAAGCATGGTCTTTAACTCAAATAGCTTTTCAAAAACTTGATCGGATAAGGTTAATCCATCCAATTCTTTTTGCCATTGATGATACTCGCTGTCCGTTACAACTAATGATGGATCGATTTCTGTTTCTTGAATCGTCCCTGTCATCAACATGGATTTAAAATTATTTTTATTTTGAATACGGTTAACAAATACGCGTACTAACATTCGGTCATAGAGCGCATCTAAGCCGCTGTCTTCATCGGGTAATTCGTTTGATGCCGAAATAAGAAGTCGCATTGGGACAGGAGAAATTTCATTACCATTTTTAAATGTTTTTTCATTAACAACGGTCAGTAGTGTATTAAGAATTGCGGGCCCTGCTTTCCAAATTTCATCTAAGAAAACAACTTGAGCATCAGGTAAGTAACCTTGAGTTAATCGAACGTATTTACCGTTATCTTTTAATTCTTGAATTGAGAGAGGACCAAACACTTCTTCTGGTGTCGAAAAGCGTGTCATTAAATATTCAAAATAACGGCTGTTATCAAACGCTTTAATTAATCGTTTTGCTATTAAGCTTTTTGCAATACCAGGAGGACCTAATAAAAATACACTTTCACCAGACAACGCGGCAAGTAAGCATAGTCGCATTGTATCTTCACGTTCATACACACCATCAGATAATGCGGTAGTGAGTTTTTGAATTCGTTCAGATAACAGCGCACGTGCTGCGCTTGTTCTCGTTGAGGTTCCTTGCATTACATTCCCTTACACTTAAGATAACTGCTTTCTCTTGAGTATAATGTAAATTTCAGAGTCGTTATAGTTACATATTGCCTCAATTGTTTGATTAATAACCATATACACTCATCAATTAGTCGAATCCCTCTACTTTAGAGGTAATAAATTGCACTCTTCTTAATATATAAATCACCATTCTCGTTATTTTTTTGTAAAACCCAAATAACATTGTTTTCATGGATACAAGCCGTGTGCTAGGTTATCTATCTATATAAAAATAAGTGCAGTAAAGGATATACCATGATTGATTTTCGCTCTGATACAGTTACTCGCCCAACACCAAATATGCGTGAAGCTATCGCTAACGCTCTGGTTGGTGATGATGTTTATGGAGATGACCCAACCACAAACGAATTAGAACAATGGGCTGCTGAGCGCCATGGTTTTGAAGCGGCAATGTTCACTTCATCAGGAACACAAGCAAACCTATTAGGACTTATGGCTCACTGTGAACGTGGAGATGAGTATTTGTGTGGCCAACAAGCCCATAACTATAAATATGAAGCTGGTGGTGCAGCAGTATTAGGGTCAATCCAACCACAGCCGATTGAAAATAATCCTGATGGTACTTTATGCTTCGAAAAACTGGCTGCTGCAATAAAAGCGGATGACTTCCATTTTGCTAGAACCAAACTATTGAGCTTAGAAAACACCATTAATGGCAAGGTTCTTCCGTTAAGCTACCTAGCTCAAGCTCGAGAATTTGTGGACAAACATCAACTTGCTCTGCATTTAGATGGAGCTCGCGTCTATAATGCCGCAGTTGCGTTAGATGTTGATATAAAAGAGATTGCTCAACATTTTGATAGTATGACAATTTGTTTATCAAAAGGCCTATCAGCACCAATTGGTTCTTTACTACTTGGCACAAAAGAATACATCAAAAAAGCTCGCCGTATTAGAAAGATGCTGGGGGGCGGTATGCGTCAAACGGGCATTCTTGCTGCTGCCGGAAAACTCGCATTAACCGAGCAAGTACCACAACTGGCCGTGGACCATGCCAATGCGAAATATTTAGCTGAACAGTTGAATACGGTAAATGGATTTTCAGTGAATGTTGAGCATATTCAAACAAATATTGTTTTTGCTAAATTAGACAACAAAGTAGATATCAAAACGATTTGTGATAAAGCTCTTGAACAGGATATTTTACTTTCTGCTGGCAACCCTATTCGCTTTGTGACTCATAAAGACATCACAAAACAAAATATTGATACCTTAATTGAGTTCTTAAAACAGAACTAATCTTATCCATTCCATCAATATAAAAAGAAAAGAGCAGCCAAATTCGCTGTAATGCCAGTCAGTTAAGCTGACTGGCATTTTTTTTATTTATTGCGTATTTCTTGGGTTTCAGTTTCACCCAACGAGGATAACTTCTATCTTCTCTTCGAGGTGGTAGGATAAACATGGATATTTGCTGTAGTAATACTTCATAATGTTTAGGTAGCTTCCCTGGACTCCTTA
>NZ_JAAUWR010000025.1:0-58458 GCF_014694495.1 Aliivibrio sp. S10_S31
GTGAAATTCTGCAGTTAATTGTAATTCAAGAGAAAACTCAGACATAAAAAATCGGCCTTAAAATAAATTTAAGACCGATTATGAAGGCTGCCAAGGATCGTTCAAGTCCCTTAAACGATCGGCATTAACTTCGAAAAGCAGGGTTCTTATTCATTTAACTGTATTAGATAATCAATTACCTAGGTAGCTTAACCAAATTATTGTGGGTTAAGGCCTAGTTGCTCTAGTACCAGTTTAAAGTTAGCACGACGTTCTTTAACGTTATGTACTTCACCAGTAGAACACACTAAATCAGGACAACCACGGTTTACGATACCAGATACATCATCGATAAACTCAGTACCTTTCATGCCACCATCAACATACTTCTTAAGCTCGTTGTGGTAGTTCCAGTTACCGTATTGACCAGACTCATCAGGGTACGCTTGTACTGATGTAACCCAGTAGAATAGACCAGCAATCCACTTGATTTCTTTGTTCTCTTCAGAGCTACAAATTAAGCCTGGGTTTGAACAGAAATCCAGTTCAGCGTATAGCGGATTCTCTGGTGGCGCTTCAACAACAACACCATCAATTGTTTTACCAATTGTCTCAGGATCAACGTGTGAACGACCTAAGTAGTGGTT
The DNA here is from genome assembly GCF_014694495.1 of Aliivibrio sp. S10_S31. Classification (NCBI taxonomy): domain Bacteria; kingdom Pseudomonadati; phylum Pseudomonadota; class Gammaproteobacteria; order Vibrionales; family Vibrionaceae; genus Aliivibrio; species Aliivibrio sp. S10_S31. Next base: position 627 of record NZ_JAAUWR010000025.1, read on the forward strand.
AAGTGTACCGAAGTTTTGACGACCTGTAGTTTGAATTACACCACGGCCCCACCAGCCACAACCTTGAACGCTTTCTTGGCTGCTGCCATCCCAAATAAAGCTACCTGCTTTTTGATCAACGTAAGTTTTACATGTATCACGTTCCCATACTTGCTTAGACGTATCTACAGATGTTGGTACATCATTACAGTGACCATTGTTTGTCCAACGACCCACACTTCCGTTTACAAGTAAACCACGCTCTTCAAGAACAGCATCAGGTGCAGCAAATACAGGAGCTGGAGCACCGTACCATTTCGCATGGGTTAGGGCACTTACTTCCATTTTGTCATCACGAGGACAAGAGTAAGCGTGATCTAAACCTGAAATAGGGTTAACACCGTAATCTGCGTATTTTTGACCAAGTTGACCACAGCTTGCAGACATTGGGTAATCAGCAGGTGCACCGTATTTGATTTCAGACCAGTTATTCTCATCACACGCATTGTAACGAATGGTTTCTTGCATACTTTGAGCTAGGAACGCAGCAATTGCTACTTTTGCATATTTGATGTTTGTTGCATCATCAACGTTTTCATCTAATAGCCAGAACTTGTTACCTGCAACACCAATGTTATGCATTGCATTCAAGCCTTCCATGAAGTCTGCCCACTTGTAAACCGTAGACGGAATCCATTGTGATTGAGGCGTTTCATACAAGAACGCAGTGTTATTCATTGCATCTTCAGCATTTGCTAATTGGTTATTTAGTTCATCAATAACCGTTAGTTTGCCGTTTTCTGTTGTTTTACCAACGTAGTACAGTGGCATTTTAGCATCTTGGTAGCGTTCAATTTTAGCTGTTAATTCTGCCGTATTTTTATCAAACAAAATTGCGAACACGTTGCTGAATGCCGCTTTACGGATTTGTGGTTTGCTAGACTTGTCACCCATGAAGTAAGCAGAAGCTTGATCCGTTGGGATGTTGTTTAGCATTACCGGTGTTTTCACGTAATCAGAAACTTGCTTAACGTATTCCAAAGCATTGTGCCATTGGTCATTTGATAACGCTTCAGTCGTGTTTGATTTTGTGAACGCAATAAAGTCAGCTTTTGTTGCTAGTTCAGCTTTATAAAGCTCTAATTTATTCAGTAAATCCGCAGAGAAACTAGACGCCTCATCCCAAACAGATTGTCTACCTGAGTGCGTATCAAAAGCAAAGTCACCAATGCTTAGAGACCAACCGTAACTTGCTTCTGGCGCAAGAGTAGAGATGATTAGGTGATGAGCGTTTGCCCAACCTTTTAAATCATTGCTTAGAGCGTTGATGTCATCAATATCAATCTTATTGCCAGTGATATCCATCGCTTGTGTTAGTGCTTCTTTAACATAAATACTGCTTGAAGATAACGCATTATCACGAGTCGCTTTATCAAGAACATCAGAGTTGATGATAATAGATGCTGAACCCGCTTGTGCAGTAGCATTAATGATAGATACAAATGTGCTTGTTAGCTTATCGAAATCAGCTAGATCAGCACTGTTACTTGCTTGGATCGTCAATGTCGTTGGTGCTGAAGTAGCAGGACTTGCAACAACTAATGTATTTGGCCAGCCAGCTACTTCTAGACGTACTGGATCCATTGGGTTTGGTAGAGAAAGAAGCGGAGCAGTGCCCGGTTCAGTACCATCACAATTTAGGTGAAGAGCCCATGAGTCATCACTACCTGGAATGGTTTTAGTCCAGTAGATTGCTGAGTAAGCGATGTTATCATGAACCATAATGTCACCACCTGTTGCGTGATCACCACGAGTCCAATCAGGATAAACATTAAAGTCTTTACATAAGTCACCTGGAGTTACAGGCGGCTCTACTGGTGGCTCTACCACATCTTCTTCAACAGTGATTTTTACTGTTGTTGTAGAAGAAAGATCTTGTGCATCAGTAGCGATAGCATTCAGAGTTACATTACCAGCTTGAGTTGGTTGCCAGTCACACGCAAATGTGTCTGTATTCGCTGCGTCAAATGAACAGATTTCTTTGTTGTTTGCTTTAACAACCAGTGTCGCTAAATCGTTATCAGCATCTGTTGCATTTACAGAAATTGATAGGCTCTCAGTAACGTTGATTGTTGAACCATTAGCTGGAGTAACAAACTTAACTACAGGCGCAACGAAATCTTCAGTTATTTCTGTTTTTACAGTAACAGATACTGATTTTTGTTCGATCTTTTGGTTATTTTTATCGAAAACAAATACGTTAATCGTCGCATTACCTTCTTCACTTGGCGTCCAAGTTTGAGAGTATTGAGTGTTGTTTTGGCTTACTGTTTTTTCAGCAAGCTTGGTGTTGTTCGCCCAAAATTCAACTTTAGCAGCTAAGTTGCCATCAACATGTGCATTGATTGAGATAGCTTCGTTAGCGGTTAACACTTGTCCAGCAATAGGAGCAAGGATAGACAGCTCAGTCACTTCTGGTTCAGGATTTACAGGTTCGTCAGAACACTCTGTTAGTGTCCAGAACCAAGAACTTGCGCTTGGCGTTTCCCAAACACCTGGGTTGTTTTGAGCAATGAAACATTGGTTTTCGTATGAAACTACATCGCCATTCTCAACTTGAGTCTTACCTGGGATAAACGGAATAATATCGCCTAAATCAGGATCTGGAGTTGGGTTTGGTCCTGGATTTGGACCCGGACCTGGGTTTGGTTCACCTGAACATTCAGCAGCATCCCAGAACCATGAATCAGCGGTAGGAGATTCCCAAACACCTGGATTATTTTTAGCAACAAAACAGTCGCCATTGAAAGAAACCATATCTCCATTTTGAACTTTTGTTTCACCAGGAACAAAAGTAACAAGGTTAGAAGTTGCACTTGCATCAGCGGCGTATAAATATCCGCTGAACATGACGCTAGTAATAGCGGCTGTTATTTTATTTAATTTTATCACTGCTTTTTCTTCTTTTTTATTTATCTTATCTAGATAAATTTATTAATTATAAAGGTGTGCGATGGATAGATTTCATCATCATTCGCTTCCTTGCCTATGATTGAATGAACCGTTTAATAAAGGCCCATTCTGTTACGAAAAGGTTAATTCCTAAACCACTATAATTAGGCAAAAACCTCGAATCGAACCACGCAAAATTCATTTATTAATATCAAATTAATAGCTGAATTGAATTTTCGAGCATTCTAACCAGAAGAATTTTTAAGGATATCAAGAGTTTTTCAAACTGTGATCTTGCTTCTAAAGTAATTCTTGGAATTGCGACTGCAATATGTTAGATGTCTGTTTTTTTGACATAAAAGTCAGTTTTTTGTTGTTATTTTGACTTTTTAAAAGAGGTGATTTTTTAATGTCAAATGTGAGTCTGTATTTATTTTGAGTTTGGCGTGAAAACTTATGTTTCATAATTGATCGTTAATCGTAATAGAACATGATTCGTTAGTCGTTTTATTTTGATTGAAGAAGAGGCATATAAATTCTAAATATAAATTTAAGTTAGCGATAGTAAGCTTTTAATTTAACATTGTGGTAACTCTTTGGCTCGAGTGATGGAGGCTTTCTTATATTAATAAATTTAGCTCTTAACCACTTCGTTACCCCGATCAAATTCTGCTTTTTTAAACCTGATATTCTTATGAAAACTAATGATTTTCCTTACCAAGGATGGTGGTTATGCGTCATGTTTTCAGTCTGAACTTATTGTTTGTTTTTTTAGCTACATTTCTCTTTACACCGTATTTATATGCAGAGCCAATAAAAGAACCATCTCGTCCTAAAATAGCTTTGGTTCTTGCTGGTGGTGGTGCAAAAGGGGCGGCGCATATTGGCGTATTAAAAGCGCTTGAAGAGCTAAATATACCCATAGATATTATTACAGGAACCAGTATGGGGGCGTATGTCGGTGGGCTTTATGCTACAGGGAAATCGGCTTCTGAGATTGAAGGGTATTTGCATACCGTAGATTGGTACAGTGGCTATCAAGATGAGGTAGGCAGAGAAGAGAAAAATAGTCGAGATAAAAAGTACGAAGACAGATTTGCAATAAATCCATCGTTAGGAATCAGAAAAGAGGGAGTAAAATCACCAAAGTCAGCGATTCAAGGACAGAATATGCTCAAGATTTTACGTGAAACATCTGGTAATCCCGTGTCCGTTGCATCGTTTGATGATTTTCCTATTCGCTACCGTTCAGTTGCGACTGATATTGTTTCAATGGAAGAGGTGATTATCGATCATGGCCTTTTAGTTGATGCCATGATGGCAAGCATGTCGGTCCCCGGCGCCTTACCACCTTATGAGTTTGAGGATAAGCTGCTTATCGATGGTGGCGTAACCAATAATATGCCCGTTGAACTGGCAAAAGAAATGGGGGCAGATATTGTCATCGCGGTGGATATTAGCTCAAATTATATGACTAAAGAGCAGATAGGTTCATTATTTGATGTGGCATCTCAATTAACTAATTTTATGGTTAAGCGCAGTACTCAAGAGCAAGCGGAATTTTTAACAGATAAAGATATTTTATTGCAGCCTCGTGTTGGTGATATTGAAACGACGGATTTCTCAAGCATGCCAAGAGCGTATCAAGAGGGCTACGATACAGTAATGATGCTGAAATCACGTCTGCAATCTTTAGCGGTTACTCCAAACGAATATGCTCAATACAGTAACAAGATAAAGCAGCAATCAGCTAACGTTCGTTTAGCTCAAGGCGCAATCATTGATAAAGTGGAAGTTGAAAATCGAAGCCATTATGAGAGCGACAAACTAGAGCGTTTTATTCAGTTTGAGAAAGGAACATCGCTTAACAGTGATTATATTGAAGGCAAAATTCACGCTCTATATGCAACCAATCGTTTTGAAACAATTACTTATTTAGTTGAAGAAGATAACAATGAAAATGTATTAAAAGTGACCGCCAAAGAGAAAGAGTGGGGACCTAATTACTTAAATTTTCGTTTTTTCTTAGAAGAAGATTTTGATACGCACAGTCAATATGGTCTTGGAGCATCAATTAATTTTACCGATTTAAACGATTATGGCGCTGAATTACGTACAAATGTTGAATTAGGTACGGATAAGATATTTGATGCGACCATTCATTATCCTTTTTATTTAAATCATCATTTCTTTGTGCAATCAAACATGATGTATAGCGATAAAAAACGCTCAATTTCAACAAGCAGTTTAGAAGATAAAGAGCCAAACAGTAGTATGAGTTTTTATCCTGTTAATCTTCGAGATTTTACCGTCGATGCTTTGTTTGGTGTAGAAGCAACAAAAGATCAGCAGTTAAAAACAGGGATCTTATATGCAAAAGGAAGTCATGAATTAACCGGACTTTCAGCGTATGGAAGAACGGAATATGAACGCTTAGGTGCAACGCTCGAATACAATTTTGATAGTTTAGACAGTATTTCATTGCCAACGCATGGTTCGTTAATAAATGCACGTTACTTATATGCATTCGATAAGGTAAATAGCCGAGATGTAGATGGCTCTGATCATTCAGAACAATACATTGATGAATTTACAGCAGAAGCGTTATTTGCCAGAAGCATTGCAAGACATACTTTCATTGGTAGTGCGGAATATGGGATAACGAACAGTGATGATTACTTGGTTCCAGTTAATCCGATTGAGCTTGGCGGGTTTAATCATTTATCAGGCTTGCCACGAAACAGTTTGATTGGTGCAAATAAAATTTATGGACGCTTAACTTATCGATACCGTTGGTTTGAGAATGATTTAGGTATGTTTAAAACGGCGTTTTATTTGGGGGCATCAGCAGAATACGGTGGTTTATGGTCAATGAAATCAACAGACGTTAGTTCCGCACCGCTTATTTTCTCTGGTTCATTGTTTGGAGGAATAGACACGCCTATTGGGCCGATTATTCTGTCTTATGGACGAGCAGAAAATGGTTTAGATTCTGTGTATCTGATTGTTGGAAATGTTGAATAAGTGTGGAGATGATTAACGGTTTTAAGATCAGGGTTGATTATGATAGTACAATCAATCCTGACTAGTTTACGCTCTTGAAAAACGCTTGTGATGTTTCGTTAAATTATCATTGAGCAGTTGCTCTGCACTGTACATGGCATCTTTGGTGGCAATATCCAGTGTCCGCATTCCTTTAAAACGAAGAGGTTCTTTGATTGCCACATCATGAGCAAAAATGACCAGCTTGGCATTCTTTATATCAAGAGGGGTAATACGGTTATTAATACCATCAGCGCCTTGGGTTTCTACTTTGATTTTAATACCGAGTTTATGAGCCGCTTTTTCTAAACTTTTAGCCGCAAGAAAAGTATGAGCAACTCCTGATGGGCAAGCGGTAACTGCCAATACGTCGGCTTCACCTTCATTTTTGACGGATTCAAAAGCGAGTTCTTGTTGTATCTGTTCATCATCTTCTTCCGCGTTTTTCTTAAGTAAAATAACAATAGCGGCAGTGGTGAATGCACCCAAAAGCGTTCCTATAATGTAACCAATTTTGCCATCGACAACAGGTAATACAATCCATCCTCCCCAAGGAGCATGATTTAATACATTAAATACAAAACCTGTAATATTACCGACAATGCCACCAGCCACAATCGCAGGGATAACACGAGCGGGATCGGCAGCAGCAAATGGAATCGCACCTTCTGTTATGCCTATCATTCCCATAATTCCGGCCGCTTTACCTGCTTCTCGTTCATCACGTTTAAATTTCTTTGGAGATAAGAACGTCGCCAGTGCCATTCCCAGTGGTGGAGTACAAATAGCGATGCCAACACCGCCCATTAACCATGGCTGAGTGTTTACTTGAGTTTGAGCAAATAAGGTTGCTACTTTATTAATTGGTCCACCCATATCAAAAGCGGCCATCGCACCTAGAATTGCACCTAAAGCGATTTTTCCTGAGCCTGCCATGCTAGCGAGCCATTCGTTTAACGCCGCCATGGCGTTCGAGATAGGAGCGCCAATTACCCACATTACTGCTGCACAAGTGAGGAAGGTGCCAACAAGGGGATAAATAAAGATAGACCCTAACGAAGCCATACTTTCAGGCAGTTTAATTTTCTTTAAACTGCGAACCACAAAGCCAGCAAAGAATCCAATGATGATCGCACCTAAAAAACCGGTATTGTATTGTTGAACTGCAATCCATGAACCTATCATGCCAGGAGCGAGTCCCGGTTTATCTGCAATAGAGTAGGCGATATAACCACCTAATACCGCAGTAAATAGCGTTAACCCTGCGATGCCCATTTGAGCGATATCAGCCAAAATACCTTCTGTTGGTACGGCCCCTTGACCTGAGATCATTACAGATAAGGAAAGTAATACACCACCAGCAACAATGAATGGGATCATGTGCGATGTACCAAATAATAAATGTTCTTTGGTGCGGCCTAGTTTACGAGTTAACTCACTTTTCTCTGTTTGAGGAGGAGTGTTTTCAATGTCGGTTGATTCAGTATTTGGTTGAATAATATCCGTAAAAAGATCGAGTATTTCTTCTTTTGAGTCGGCTTTTTTGAGCTTGTTGGTAAAACCATCTTCAATCAAACGACTGGAGATCTGTGCTAAGGCTTCAATGTGTTGGTTATCATCACCATCAGTTGAGGCGAGCATAAAAAAGATATCAGAAGGTTCACCGTCTTCAGCACCATAATCAATACCGGTGCGACTGATCCCAATAGCGACAGAAGGGGTGAGTACGGCAGAGCTTTTTGCGTGAGGAATAGCAATACCATCCTCAAAACCTGTGTTGCCTATCTCTTCACGGGCCCATACATCGGCTAAGAATTGCGTTTTATTAGAGAGTTTTCCGGCATCATCTAAAATTTGAACCATCTCTTGAAGGATATCTTCTTTCGATGTGGATTCAAGGTTTAAACAGATAACATTGGCGTTTATAAGAGAGGTGATATCCATAACAATTCCATTATCTACCGGTAATAGGGCGTAATCTTAGTTGATCTTCGGGTTTTTATAACTGGATAAAAAATACATTTACTGGACTATTGTAACCTAATTGGTAAAGTGTGAGTTTCATCCTTATTCATTTATATAAAGCAATTTATCATAAATAACAGATATATATCGAACATTTAAATTGTAATAAGAAAAGAGTTAATAATGAAAATTGTAGCAGTTACCGCTTGTCCTACAGGAATCGCACATACTTATATGGCTGCGGATGTATTGAAAAAAGCGGCAGCAAAGTTAGGTGTCTCAATTAAAGTGGAAACACAAGGTGCAATGGGGGTAGAAAATGTACTGACACCCGTTGATATCGTCAGTGCTGATTTGGTTATTATTGCATCGGATATCGAGATTGAAGATAAAAACCGTTTTTTAGGAATTAATTCAAAACAATTCCCAATTGAAACCATATTAACGGATGTTGAAGGTATACTGAAAAAACACCTTTTCTAATGGAGCTTAATACTATCGATTACCGAATTACTTTTTTTGTAAAAGATCAGGGCTTGCCACCTCAAGTTGCAAGTCAATTAACCCGTCTTGCTAAAAAGTTTAAGAGTTTGGTTTATATCGATAATATTACTCAAAATAGAAGCACAAACGCTGAAAGTTCATTGGGATTACTTCAAGTCGGTTTGTGTCCTGGTGATTTTTGTCAATTAATCACCGTGGGTATGGATGCGGAGTGGGCCAATTTTGTTTTAACGGATTTATTGTCGTCGACGTTTGATTTTGTTGCTTCAGATAAATTGTGTGATTTCTCAGAAACCATTACCAATACTTACCCTCAATTAACCCCCCAGTGTGAGGTTGATTTCCACTACGTAAAAGCGCAAGCCGTACTGTCTAAGTTTGAAATCCTAAAAGGTTTGTCTCAACTTATTTATCCAAAAGAATCTGATGAGCTATTGCTTGCATTGATAAAGCGTGAAGAGCGTTCATCGACAGCAATGGCAAAAAAGATCGCTTTGCCACATGTTATTTCCCCTTATGTAGAAAAACCGACAATCGCCATTATTCGCAGTGATTACCCAGTTGATTGGGCGTCCAAGATGGGTGATGTGAATGTCATTATTGCTTTGGTGCTTCCTGAAAAGCCAACCAAAGAGATGATTATGGCAGCGACGTATTTAACGCGAAGTTTATTATCTGAGGATTTCAGTCAAAGATTGGTACACACAAGGCAGCCTAAAGGGCTTCAAGCTTTGATCTTATATGCAATGTGTCAATTATTGTAACGACAATAGTGAATATTGCGGGCATAAAAAAGCTGACTTAACGACAACGCCAAGCCAGCATTCTGCTAGACCCTAGACCCTAGACCCTAGACCCTAGACCCTAGACCCTAGACCCTAGACCCTTTAATTATACGCTCTCGCTACGTTACCACTGCTGGTTAACGAGTAACGTTTTGCATAAGCAGGAACAAAAACAGAGTGTCCTTTTGCAACTGTTACCGATTCACCATTTTCGTGAGTTAAAGTTAAATCGCTATCAATAGCGAATAAGATCTCTGCGCTGTTGGTTTCTAGCGTTAACGCATCTGTTGCGGTAAATACTGAGAATTTAAAGTCATTAACAGGGATAGGGTAGCTCATACCACCATCAACCGTATTTGGTTGAGTAAGTAATGATGAAAGAGGTTGGCTTACAAACTCAGTGCAAGACATTAATTCATCAATATCCATGTATTTAGGTGTTAACCCTGCACGTAATACGTTGTCAGAGTTTGCCATGATTTCTAACCCTGTTCCATGAATATAAGCGTGCGGTGTACATGCGCTTAGGAACATTGCTTCACCCGATTTTAACGTAATAACATTAAGCATAAGTGGAGCAAATAAACCTACATCATTCGGGTATTGAATCGCAAGATCTTGAAGCAGCACAAATAGCTCATCAGTGCTGCTTGATGCGTAATCCAGTAATTCAGCAACAGCACGCTCTTTGGTTTCATTTTCTAAAGAAAGAATCGCTTTAAAGAAACGTTGTAAACCGTTTGAATTTGGTTCCTGAGCTAAGTCATCAACATAAGATGCAATAGTTGGAAGCTGCATTGCAGAGAACAAAGAGACGATTTCTTGATAATCTCTAAAGCCGTTCATCGCTTTATAGTCAGTTAATGCGTAAACCAATTCAGGTTTGTGGTTGTTATCTTTGTAGTTACGATTGAAAGCCGTTAGGGCAATGCCTGTTTTTTCTTCTTTTTCAAACCCATCAACCGCTTGTTGTTTATTTGGGTGAACTTGAATAGAAAGGGCTTTTTCTGCTGCTAGTACTTTAAAAAGGTACGGTAATTCACCAAAGGCATCAGCTGTTGTTTTTGATAAAAAAGCTTCTTTATCTTGATTGATTAAATCAGATAAAAGAATAGAGTCGCCATTAACAGTAACCGCAGAACAACCATTAGGATGAGCGCCCATCCAAAGTTCAGCTTGAGGTTTACCTGTGTTGTTTTTTATATCAAATAAGGCTTCGATTGAAGTGTGACTTCCCCAAGCATAATCTTGAATTACGTTGGTCATTGGGTAAAAAGTTTGAGGTTTTAATGCGTTCATAATGTACTCGTCATAAAACTAGAAAGACACTATCAACGACAGGGGGATTGTCGTCAATAGTGTCAGAGCAATTAAGCAGCTACAGGAGCAGAATTTTTGTTCTGGCGCATCTTTTTAAGTGATACACAAACTAGAGCTGTCACAACAGTACCTGCTGCCATACATGCAATTGCTAGTACTGGTTTGTTCATTGCACCAAGAAGCGCAACAACTGGACCACCGTGAGCAACACTGTTTGTAATACCAAATGAGAAAGCCATTACTGCAGCAGTGATTGAACCAAGCATGTTTGCAGGGATAACAGACAGTGGATCTTGAGCTGCAAATGGAATCGCACCTTCAGAGATACCAACTAAGCCCATTGCACCAGCCGCTTTACCCGCTTCGGTTTCAGATTCTTCAAAGATATTGAATTTACGACCAATAACGGTTGCTAAAGACATACCTAGTGGAGCAACAGGAATCGCACACGCCATTGCACCCATAAATTGAGTTTGACCACTTGCAATCATACCTACAGAGAATAGGAAGGCTACTTTGTTGAATGGACCACCCATATCAAAGCCAGCCATACCACCCAGTACGATACCAAGCAATACAACGTTACCTGTACTCATTGTAGTAAGCAGCGCAGTTAATGAATCCATTAAGCTTGCGATTGGAGCACCAATAACAAAGATAAACAGACCTGAGATAAATAGAGAGCCTGCAATAGGAGCTATCATAATAGGAACTAGCGGTTGAATAAATTTGTTGTAGTTAATGTTGGCAACAAATTTAACGAAGTAACCCACTAATAAACCAGCGATGATAGCACCAATGAAACCAGTACCCGCTTCTGCACCGTAGAATGAACCATTGTTTGCAATCCAACCACCAATCAAGCCAGGAGCAAGAGCAGGGCGATCAGCAATAGCGTAAGCAATGTAACCGGCTAAAACAGGGATCATTAAAGTAAAGGCAACCACACCAACATCAAGCACTTTATTCCATAGGCTACCAGGAGGAATTGCCATTCCACTTTCTGTTGGTTGACCACCAAGCGCTAGAGCCAGTGCGATCAATAGACCACCAGTAACAACAAATGGGATCATGTGAGATACGCCATTCATTAGGTAACGGTATAGATCAGAACGAGCTTGTGATGTTTTGTCTTTAGTTTCAGATGATGCATTAGAGTTATCAGCCACAAAAGGTGGTTGAGAAAGTGATTGAGTAATTAACCCTTTCGCATCTTTAATTGGCGCTTTTACGCCAGTTTGAATTAATTTTTTACCAGCAAAACGATTCAGATCCACTTGCTTATCACAAGCCACGATGATCGCTTCTGCTTTTTCGATTTCTTCGGCTGTTGGGCTATTTTTAACACCAATAGAACCGTTCGTTTCTACTTTGATTTGATAACCTAATTCAGCGGCACCTTTCTCAAGCGCTTCAGATGCAAGGTAAGTATGTGCAATACCTGCAGGGCAACCAGTAACGCCAATCAAGAACCCTTTATTCGCTTCAACAGCTTCTGCTTCGTCAGTTTTTTGAAGCAGTAATTCAAGTGCCATTTTTGAAGACGTCGTGTTTAAGAATTTCTCAATAAAGCCGTCTTCGATTAACTTAGATGATAGCTCTGCAAGTACTTCAATGTGGTGATCTGCACCATTTGCTGGTGAAGCGATCATGAAGAATAGACGAGATGGAAGACCATCTTCAGCACCGTATTCGATGCCTTCTTTGCTAACACCAATCATTACAGCAGGAGAAATAACCGCCGCACTTTTAGCATGAGGAAGTGCAACGCCTTCTTCAAATCCGGTATTTCCTAACTCTTCACGAGCATAGATATCCGCTAAAAATTGTTGTTTATCACTGATGCGGCCTTGCTGGAACAAATGTTCAGCCATTTCAGAAAAAACGTCGTCTTTAGTTTGAGCTTTCAGGTTTAAACAAATGAGTTGTTCATTGATTAAGTCAGTAATCATGAAATATTCCCTGTTAATGATGGGTTACTTATGTAGGGACAGTTTGAATGGAATAAGGGCTTTGTGTAAGTGTGCGAGAAAGACATTTACTGGATTATTGTAACATCTGTCAGCAAGTGTGATTCAGCTCTTATTTTTATAAAACGAAATATCTATAATGTACAAATCAAAAAATTATTTAATAAATAAAGAGTTACATGGCTACTTGGTGTGTTTCTCATTGTTGTTTTTATCAATAGTAATCATGCACTTGATTATTAAAGTGGATAAAAATGCGGTTATTTTCGTAAAGTGGTTATCATGGATTTAGTATTTAATACCGTTTTAGAGGCCTTGTTGGCTGAGAGAGAAAGCTTTAATCAGATCTGGTTTGCTGGAGATAAAGTAACGCCTCCTGCATGTTGTTATCAGGTAAACTTTCCTCGTCTTGAATTGGTGATTAGTGGTGAATACCGAAACCAAATAGAAGATCCTGAATTTGGCATTACTGAAGTTAAAGTCATGGCTGGTGATGCCTTGTATATCCCACCGAACTGTTGGAATAAGCCAGATTGGAGTGAAGATTGTTCTGTACTTAGTTTGCTCTTTGGTCGCAGACAAGTTGGCTTTAGCTTAGTGAGTAAGCGTAAAGGAGAAGAGGGGTTTTACGACGTACAAAAGTACAGTATTCAGACTCGTACAGGTCACGCTATTGATAATATTTTAGAAGCGCTAAATGCGTTAGCCCGCGAACCAAACAAAAAACAGATCGACGAATATCTGCTTCTTGCGTTACTCAGTTACAGTAAGTCTATGTTAGGTGAGCCAAGTGAAACAGTATCACCTAAGAAGCGCAGTGAAGATCTGTATCAGGGAATTTGCATTTATATTCAAGAGAATTTCCATAAAAGCATAGATAGAACCACGATTGCGAATCGTTTTAATATCTCACCAAACCATTTATCGCGTATGTTTAGACAACAGGGACATATGACATTGGCTGATTATATAACATGGGTGAGAATTGAACGCGCTAAATTTATGCTAAAGAAATACACCTTCCGTTTAACTGAGGTAGCAACACGTTGTGGCTTTCAAGATGTGAACTATTTTTATCGTGTATTTAAGAATAAAACCAGTTATACCCCTTCTGATTATAGAGCGATGGTAAAAGTATAAAATAATCACTCACAACGACTATCTATAGAGGTTCACTTATGTATCATGTGAAGAAAGGAAGTGATTCATAAAGGATGATGTGTGAGTTGGATATTATTTACGTTACTTGCTGCGTTTAGCCAATCATGGCGGAATGCGTTTCAAAGTCGATTAAGTAAAGAATTGAATGTGACAGGCGTGACGCTGTCACGATTTTTGTGGGCGGGACCATTAGCGGCAATATATTTGTGGCTTCTTTATTACTTTGAGCCTGTTAATTTACCAAGCTTTACGGCTTATTCGTATTTTTTCATTATTGGTGCATCAGTAATGCAGATCATCGCCACAGGCTTGATGGTGGTATTGTTTAAACAGAAAAACTTTGCCATTGGAGCTGGACTCGCAAAGAGTGAAGCCCCTGTGTCTGCTTTTCTTGGCGTTTTATTCTTTGGCACGTCTTTATCATTATTTGGTTGGTTAGGGGTGGCAATAGGCGCGGTTGCTGTCTTCTTATTAAGTTGTCCTGATGGCCTTCGTAGTATTTCATTCAAAACGGCAATCATAGGTTTGGCGTGCAGTACCTCTTTTGCGTTAACGTCATTGTGGATAAGAGAGGCGAGTTTAACCTTATCACTGCCATTTCCACATCGTGCCGCTTGGGTTTTATTCTTGGTGATTTTATTTCAAACTATTGCGCTTGTTTCTTATCTTTTAATTAGAGACTTCAATACACTTAAGGCGATGTTTATAAAGCCTAAATTAGTTATTATGACCAGTATAGCCAGCTTTATAGGATCACTTGGTTGGTTTAGTGCTATGTCATTACAAACGGTGCCATTAGTAAAAACTTTGGGCCAAGTTGAAGTCTTTTTTACTATGTTGATCTCTTTCTTTTGGCTAAAAGAGGGGATAAAAAGAAAAGACATATTAGCGTTAATATTGATAGCAATCGCTGCTGTGCTAGTTATGTGGTAGTAAAAAGGACTATGAGGAATAGTCCTTTACTCTACAATCAAAACTCTAACGCAGTTATTAAGCCTTTTAACCTAAGATGACCCGTTATTTATTACGATTGGTATCAATCTGATCGTTTCGTTTTATTAATTTTAGCGCTTCAGAAAGCGGTTGTGGTCGCGCAATCAAAAAGCCTTGTACTTTATCAACACCACACTCGGCAACAAATTTAAATTCATCTTCTGTTTCAACACCTTCTGCTACCACTTCACAATTTGCTACATCACCCATTTGAGCGATTAATTGGTATAACTGTTTACCTTTAGTTGTAGAAGCATCTAATAACAAAGAGCGGTCTAACTTAATTTTATCAAATGGGTATTTTAGTAGATGTGGGAACGAAGCATAACCGGTTCCAAAGTCATCCATAGCGATTTTAATTCCATGGGATTTTAAGATTTCTAAAGTACTCAGCAGATTATGGTTATCACTTAAAATTGCTTCTTCTGTTATCTCAATTTCTAGCCAATGTGGTGGAATTGAAAAGAACTTTAGACGATCGATTACGTGCTCAGCAAAACCATGTTCTTCAATAGAAGCGACAGAAATATTGATAGCAACACGTCGATCTTCGTTGAGATCCATTTTCTGCATATCAGTTAAGACTTTATCAATAACCAATTTATCCAGTGTTGGCATCATATTAAGCAGTTGGAAATCGCTAATAAAGGTAGGTGGGCATAAATTGCCTTCACGATCTTGATAGCGTAATAATGCCTCAAAAGAGATAACGTCTTTCTCAACAACAGATTGAAGTAATTGATAATGCATTACAAAGCCATCTTCGTGTAGCATTCGAGATAAGCGTTGCTGGGTTGAAGAATGCTTTAAGCTCGTCGCTGCTGAGCTTCTAACGTTATCTAATAGGCTTTTAAAAATCGACTGTTCTATATTCGTATTACTCAGTACCGCAGGGTGATTGAGTGCGTATTTCCCTGCAAATGCCAGATAAAAAGGACGATATACAAAAATACCTACAATGATAATAACAAGCTGTAATATTGAACCTTCTATGTTTTCTCCCATTGCAACATAACCACTAAATAATGGTGGAGTCATCCAATTAACGATATTAACGACTGGAGATATAGCTCCTGAAAAGATAGCTAAATAAGTAATTAAAAAACTGATTAATGGTAACGCAACAAATGGGATGATCAATAATGGATTAAAGATGATTGGTAAGCCAAACAGCAAAACCTCATTGATATTAAACATGACCAATGGAAAAGCTGCTAGAGCCAACATTATATGATTTTTTTCTTTTGAAAATAGAAGAATACAAAGTAATAAACTGATGGAGTTCCCAGATCCTCCCATCGACATAAACGCATCATAAAATCCCTGATTTATGATGTTTAACGTGGCTTCTCCTGCTGCCCAATCCGCCATATTCTGTTGAGTTTCAGAATAGATGGTCTGTTTAACGGCAAACAACATGTTGTGGCCATTAATGCCAATCGCGCCTAATAACCCAAGAATGGTTTGATAGATTAACCCACCAGTAAAGGTTAAAGGGTCAGCACTCATGTTGCCGATTAATGCCGTCATGTAATTAATGACTTTCATCATCAATTTAGACAATAAAAAGGCGGCGCTGATAAAAGTAAAAAAGTGGAAGACGTGCTTAAACAAACGAGAAGAAAAATCCAAAGCCTGTGGTTCTAGTTGCTGTAGATTAAAGCGAGTGCAATACATGAATGTGATCAGAGCACTTAAGAGAGCAAGTAGTGGATTATTAGGAAAATAGAAGGGCGTAGATAAACTTCCGTTCTCTATTGAAAGCAGATAAAACAGAGCTAAAGCGTAGATGATAAATGTTGCACTACTAAAGGTCGTTTTGTGTGATAAGTAATACCCTGCAATAACGCAAAAAGAGAGTGGGTAGATGTTAATTAATAAATTCGATAAATGAAAAAGAAGGCTTGAAAGTTCTTTAAATTCAAAAAAGTTAAATAAATGCCCGAGTAGAACAGCGGTTGCGTTCGATAACGTTAGAGGTAAAAGAAGTAATGCAATTGCGGATAAATCATAAATGTAAGAGCGTGATGAAGACTGCGAATTCTTACGTTTAAACACAGAGGTTAACCCTGATAGCGCACTACTAACAAAATTAAGATTTAAAGCTATTTTCAAATGAGAAATTCCAATAATTGATTACATTGTTGAGATATTGAAAAGGTCCGTAAACTAACGGTTTCAACAATGATAAATCATGCTATCAATAGATAAATTGTATGTAACGTCTTAATAAACAAGCATAAAAAAGCGATGGATTCTGACATACAGGTTACCATCTTGCTAGTATTAATTTGTGCTCATTATCATTATTTTTAAAAATAAAATCTTTTATTTATAAATTAGTGAGTTACATCATGATTACGGTTATTTCACCGTAACAAAAGGGAAAGGAATTATTCATTTTTTAGATAAAAAAATAGACAAACATACGCTTGTCTATTTTATATAGATAGGTTGTTAGTGGTGAGTGTTACTCTTCGTAATTCTCAATGCTTGGGCATGAACAGATTAAATTACGATCACCATACACATTGTCTACACGGTTGACGGTAGGCCAGTATTTAGAATCTTTTGATTGTGATGATGGGAAGCATGCTACTTCACGAGTATATGGATGCTCCCAGCTATCAGACATCAAATCGACTTGTGTGTGTGGTGCATTAACAAGTGGGTTGTTGTCTAATGGCCATTCACCTTGCTCAACTTTATTCATCTCTTCACGAATCGCTATCATCGCGTCACAGAAACGATCCAGTTCAGCTAGGTCTTCAGATTCCGTTGGTTCAACCATTAAGGTTCCTGCAACTGGGAATGACATGGTTGGAGCATGGAAACCAAAGTCCATTAATCGTTTCGCAATGTCTTCTTCGCTGATGCCTGTCGCCTCTTTTAATGGACGAATATCTATAATGCATTCGTGCGCAATACGACCATTGGTACCACGGTATAACACAGGGTAGTGAGGGCGTAGGCGTTCCATTACGTAGTTGGCATTTAATATCGCCACTTTTGTCGCTTCAGTCAGACCCATTTCACCCATCATAGCAATGTATGCCCATGATATTGGTAAGATAGAGGCACTGCCTAAATCCGCAGCTGAAACAGCATAATCCGTTCCTTGAACACCGTTTTCAGTGTGCCCCGGAAGGAAAGGCGCAAGGTGTGATTTAACACCAATAGGACCCATACCCGGACCGCCACCACCGTGTGGAATACAGAAGGTTTTGTGTAGGTTTAAGTGAGACACATCTGAGCCGATGAAACCTGGGCTTGTTAAACCAACTTGCGCGTTCATATTGGCACCATCAAGATATACTTGGCCACCAGCTGCATGTACCATGTCACACACTTCACGTACTTGCTCTTCATATACGCCATGCGTAGAAGGGTAAGTGATCATGATGCTTGATAGATTCTCTTGATGCTTTTCAATTTTCTCAGCGAGATCGATCATATCGATATTGCCGTTCTCATCGCACTTCACCACGACAACTTTCATCGATACCATAGATGCGGTAGCTGGGTTAGTACCGTGTGCGGAGCTTGGGATCAAGCAAACATTACGGTGAGCGTCACCACGACTCTCATGGTAACGTTGAATCGCAATTAGACCTGCGTATTCACCAGAAGCGCCCGAGTTTGGTTGCAATGAAAATTCATCATAACCTGTGATTTCACATAACATGGATTTTAGTGACGTTGCTAGTGTTGTATAACCTGCAGCTTGGTTTAATGGTGCAAATGGGTGAATACCACCAAACTCTGGCCATGTAACAGGCAGCATTTCTGCAACGGCATTTAATTTCATGGTACAAGAGCCAAGTGGGATCATGCCATGAGTTAAAGAGAAGTCTTTGTTTTCCAGTTTTTTCAAATAACGTAGCATTTGAGTTTCACTATGGTACGTATTAAATACTGGATGAGTTAAGAAGAAAGACGTTCGTTGACAATGTTTAGGTATGGCAGCAAATTCATCTTTCTCTACTTCTGCAGATAAGGTTTCACATTCTGCGTTATCGATACCAAATACCGCTAATAGAGTAACCAGATCCGAAACCGTGGTTGTTTCATCAAAACTGATCCCTAATTTTGTATCAAATTTGCGTAGGTTAATACTTGAAGCCAACGCTTTAGTGTACAAAATATCTGTTTGCTGTTCAGTCTTAACGGTTAAGGTATCAAAGAAATGTTGATGCTCTAGTTCAAAACCTGCTGTTTGTAATGCTTTTGCCACAATAGCCGTAAAGTGGTGGACACGACGAGCAATGGTTTTCAACCCTTCTGGGCCATGATATACGGCATAAAAAGAAGCCATGTTCGCTAGTAATGCTTGAGCGGTACAAATATTCGATGTCGCTTTCTCACGTCGAATATGCTGCTCACGAGTTTGCATTGCCATACGAAGTGCTTGATTGCCTTTTGAATCAATAGAGACACCAATGACACGGCCCGGCATTGAGCGTTTTAATTTTTCACGTGTCGCCATGAATGCGGCGTGAGGGCCACCGTATCCCATTGGCACACCGAAGCGCTGCGCACTACCAATCGCAATATCGGCACCCATCTCACCAACAGGTTTAAGTAGAACAGACGCTAACAGATCGGTTGCAACAACAACGAGTGTTTTCTTGGTGTGAGCTTGAGTAATAAGATCCGTAAGATCTTTTACTTCACCTGTTGTGCCCGGGTATTGAAGTAGGGCACCAAACACATCATGAGAATCAAGATTTGATTCATTATCAACAACCACATCAAAACCGATGAACTTTGCACGAGTTTTAATAACCGCTAATGTTTGTGGGTGAACATCATCAGCAACGAAGAAAATATTGCTTTTGCTTTTTCCGCCGCGCTTACATAGAGTCATGGCTTCTGCTGCTGCCGTTGCTTCATCAAGTAGGGAAGCGTTAGCAATCTCAAGTCCGGTTAAATCCATCACCATTTGTTGATAATTTAGTAAAGCTTCTAAACGACCTTGAGAAATTTCAGGTTGGTAAGGAGTATAAGCGGTATACCAGCCCGGGTTTTCCAACACATTACGTAAAATTACATTAGGTGTGTGAGTATTGTAATACCCTTGGCCGATATAACTGGTATTGAGTGTATTTTGTTGAGCGATCTGTTTTAACTCAGCAAGCATGGCATTTTCTGATAAACCATGAGGGAGTTGCATTGGCTGAGGCAAACGAATTGAGCTTGGAACGGTTTCTTCAATTAATTGTTGTAACGTTTCAGCACCAATAGTTTTGAGCATATGCTGATGTTCAGAAGAAGCGGGTCCATTATGGCGACGAATAAACTCGTTATCCGTGCCTAATTGTTGAAGGAGCTGACTCATTATCTTAATCCTTTTTATGATTTTTATTCTTCGTCTAGGCTTTCAAGATAAGTGTCGCTCGGGATTAGGCTTTCTAATTCAGATGAATCTGAAAGCTTAATACGAGCAATCCAACCGCTTTCGTACGGTTCTTCGTTTACTTGCTCTGGGTTGTCTTCAAGCTCTTCATTGATTTCAACAATCACCCCTGTCACTGGTGAGTAAATATCCGATGCAGCTTTAACTGATTCAACGAGTGAGAATCCTTCACCGGCGGTTACTTCATCATCAACATCAGGTAAGTCCACAAAAACAACGTCACCGAGTAGACCTTGAGCGTGATCAGAGATACCAACCGTTACTGTACCGTCGCCATTGTCACGTACCCATTCGTGGCTTGCTGTAAATTTAAGATCTTTTTCCATGATACTTCTCCAGAGTGAATTGCATTAAGCAAATAGCGTTAAGCGAAATTGTATAAAATAAAATCAAATAGAGTGTTATCTGTATTAATAACAGCCATCACATTACATTCGATAAACATACAAGTGTGAAATGCAACATTCAACGACGAAGTTTCCAATAAGAAACTTTGTTTCCTTTTTTGCTACCTAGCGCACTATTTAGACATTGTTGTTTCCTTTTATCTCGCAATTTCTTTCAGTAAAGTGAATATTAATAAAGCAATTTGGATGATTCATAAGCACAAGGAGCGCTATGTGAGCGCAGAAAAAATAAACATGCAGGAAGCGAAAGTCGTTAAAGTTGAGAAAAATAACGAAGAGCAACCGATTGCTCCATTGGATCTTGGCCAAAGATTAAAAGACATACGAATTCAACTTGGTTTAACACTCGAAGAAGCAAGTAAGCGAACTGGACTTGCACGTTCAACTTTGTCAAAAATAGAAAATGAACAGATTTCACCAACATTTCAAGCATTGCAAAAGTTAGCGACAGGGTTGGATATTGATATCCCACAAATCTTTGAACCACCTAAAACAAAAGGGGCGGCAGGTAGACGTGATATTACGTTAGCTGAGCAAGGTAAGCCTCATCCAACAGCAACCTATGAACATGAGTTACTTGCCACGCAATTATCTAATAAAAAAATGGTGCCTTTTAAAAGTCGAATTCGAGCACGAGATTTTGATGCATATGCAGAATGGGTTCGTCACGATGGTGAGGAGTTTTTATTAGTACTTGAAGGTGAGGTCTGTTTTTACAGTGAATTTTATGAACCAGTAAACTTGGTTGTTGGAGATAGCGTTTATTACGATGCGAGCATGGGGCATGTATTAATTTCGATCAGTAAAGAAGACGCTCAAATTCTTTGGGTGACAGCAAAATAGAATAAACAGCTCAACACTTTTTATAACGACAAATTCAGCCATACAATAAGGCAAATGGAGATAGAAGAATGTCAGATCAATTATATAAAACCGCACTTTACGATATTCATGTAGCCGCAGGCGCGAAGATGGTGCCATTTGCAGGGTATGAAATGCCTGTGCAATATCCACTTGGTGTAAAAAAAGAGCATCTTCATACTCGTAATGCTGCTGGTTTGTTCGATGTGTCGCACATGGGGCAACTTAGACTGAAAGGACAAAATGCCGCTGCTGCATTAGAAGCTTTAGTTCCTGTTGATATTATTGATCTTCCTTCTCAAAAGCAGCGCTATGCATTTTTTACGAATGATGATGGCGGCATTATGGATGACTTGATGGTGGCTAACTTTGGTGATCATCTGTTTGTTGTTGTTAATGCGGCGTGTAAAGAACAAGATATTGCGCACTTAGCAGCTAATTTACCTGCTGGTGTCGAAATAGAGGTGATTGAAGATCGAGCTTTATTAGCGCTTCAAGGCCCACAAGCTGCCGACGTATTGTCACGACTTCAGCCATCTGTGGCTAATATGCTATTTATGGATACCGCTGTGGTAGAGATCAATGGTATTGAATGCTATGTCAGCCGTTCTGGTTATACAGGAGAGGATGGATATGAAATATCAGTACCAAATGATAAAGCAGCAGAATTAGCAGAGACTTTAACGTCATTTGAAGAAGTAGAATGGATAGGTTTAGGTGCTCGTGATTCATTGCGTCTAGAATGCGGCCTATGTTTGTACGGACATGATTTAGATACGACAACGACACCAGTAGAAGCTAGCCTTTTATGGGCAATAAGTAAAAACCGTCGTGCTGATGGTGAACGTGCTGCTGGTTTCCCTGGTGCTGATGTTATTTTAAAGCAGATTGAAACAAAAGATGTAAATCGTAAACGTGTCGGTCTTGTTGGGCAAACTAAAGCCCCTGTGCGTGAAGGTTGTAAACTATTTGATGCGGATGATAATGAAATTGGCATTGTAACAAGTGGTACTGCGGGGCCAACAGCAGGGAAGCCTGTATCAATGGCATATGTACGAACTGATCTTGCGAACCTTGGCACTGAAGTTTTTGCAGATGTAAGAGGAAAAAAACTGCCAATGACAGTTGAGAAGATGCCATTTGTTCCTCAGCGTTATTATCGCGGATAATTAATAACAACAAGAAATGTGTGATCGTTGGTGATCCTTAATAAGTTCGAGTTACTAGAAAAACCTCTGTATTTACTGCAGAGGTTTTTTGTTTTATTGATTTTGGGAATGTTTAACCTAAAATAATTTGTGTTAATTATCAGAAATGCGATTGAAAACTCATAATTAGAGCACAATAGCCACTAAAATAAGCGTGAAATTAGTGTGTATTTTAACGTCTTTCTATGATGTTTTTGCTGAAATATGAGCATTACTTCTCATAATGGATTTTTTTTGAACAGTGTTCATTATCGATAGTAGTTTGTTTAATAAAGAAAAAGTTGATTACAGCGAACAAGTGTAAGCTAGGAAAAGATTTGCAAAAAAACGTGATGTGTAACACAATTACGCAATCTGGCTATTAAGCATTGTTTTTACGATTAGATATCAAATAAGGTTTCTCTATGAAGGTTGTCGATTTTCTAAAGCATAAGCGTGAATATCTTGCGAAACATCCGTTCGAGTTGAAAGACTGGATGTCACCAACCATTTATGATTACTGGATTGAGTTTTTAAATAAAGCCAACAATATTCACATTATTTCGTGGGTTAAAGAACATAAGCGTGCTGCAAATGGACAGTCGCAAGAAGTTGTTCAACCTGAGCCAATTGAAATGAACTTAGAAACACAAAACGTTTTTGAAGAGCTAACAGCTCGTTTAGGTGAAGAAATTCACGTTGGCGATTGGTCATTAATGGATCAAGAGCGAATTAACAGTTTTGGTGCAGTAACAGAAGATCCACAATGGATTCATACGGATCCAGAGAGAGCAGCGGCAGAATCCCCTTTTAAAACCACTATCGCACACGGCTTTCTTACGCTTTCTATGTTATCAAAACTGACAGATAACGTTGGTAGTGATAACTTACTGTTCCCAACAGCAAAAATGACTGTTAACTACGGTTTAAATAAAGTGCGTTTCCCATATCCAGTTAAAGCGGGTAAGCGTATTCGTGCAAGAAGCACACTGATGTCAGTGACACCAATCAAGCGTGGTTTAGAGATTGAGACAGAAGTTAAAGTTGAAATCGAAAAGTGTCGTCGCCCTGGCTGTGTGGCTGTATCGGTAATTCGTCTGTACTTTTAATTCTTTAATTTTAAGTAATAAACAAAAATATAAAAAACCGCATTATCCTAAGGTAATGCGGTTTTTTGTATGTGTAAGTTATGTTTGTATGCGTGTTAATTAAGCAGCGCGATTGTTGTGGTTTGCTCCACGCAGCATAGCTTGAACTAACTCTGTTGCTTCAAACTTGGTTAGGGCTTCGTGAGCACCAACTTGGTGTGCTTGCTCTACACAAATCTCACTTGAGAGTGAAGTATGAAGAATGACATAAGCATCTTTTAATCGATTGTCATTTTGAATCTCAAAAGCCAATTCGTATCCATCTAATCCCGGCATTTCAATATCACTAACAACAATATTATATGGCCTACCTTCATCTGATGCTTTTTTTAGTATTTCATAGGCATCTAAACCGTTTGTTGCAACATCATAAGGGATATTAATACTGTCGAGTGCAGTTGAAAGCTGTTTACGTGCAACAAAAGAGTCATCAACTAATAGTATGTTTAACGGTTTTAGTTTCTCTCTCTCAACGTCCGCTAAGATAGGATATAAATTAGAAGTATTTTCTGGATAAATTTTAGATAGAAGTAATTCTACATCAAGCAGTTGAACAATTTTATCTTCAACACGAGTGATACCAGTAACGAAAACATTAGAGCCTGCACTTTCTGGCGATGTTTCGATTGCTTTCCAATCACATTCAATAATCTTATCGATGGCTCTTACAGCAAAGCCTACAACAGTACGCATGCAATCAGTGATGATGATATAGCAGCTATCTAGTTCTTCTTTTTGTAATGGACGAAATCCAACAGCTGCTGCCATGTCGATAATGGGAATCGCCATATTTCTTATGGTTGCGGTACCTAAAACATGATGATGAGAATAGGGGATAGATGTGAGAGGCTGGAAAGGTACGATCTCACGAACTTTCAAAGTGCCAATAGCAAACCGTTGTGAAAGCGTGAGTTTGAATAGCAGCATACCTTGCGATTGATTCGCCTTGCTTTTCATAAGTGATAGCCTTTTTGATGTTCTTTTCTAAAGGAGATTGTAGTTTTTTTGAGACGGTTTTTAAAGGTGAGACTATCAATTATGGCGATATAAACGATATAATTATGATAAATCGTTATTTAAACTAATTGAGGCATTCATGGCGAATACTGCAGCTGCGTTACACATTCTTGTTAAGCATAAAGAACAAGCAGAAGACATTATCCAACAGCTTAAAAAAGGCGCTAAATTTCACGTATTAGCGAAGAAGTATTCAAGTTGTCCTTCTGGTAAAAGAGGCGGTGATTTAGGTGAATTCAAGAAAGGTCAAATGGTTCCTCAATTTGATAAGGTGTGCTTCAGTGGTGAAACTCTGGTTCCGCACTTAGTGAAGACTAAATTTGGTTGGCACGTGGTTAAAGTGTTGTACCGCACTTAATTTATATTAGGGCTATATATACAAAAAATCCGACGTTTAACCGTCGGATTTTTTTATGAATAAACCATACTAATGGGATTAACGTTCCCAGTATGCTTCTTCTAAGCAATCTTCACGCTCTGGCATTGAATTAGACAAGCGAGGAGAGTGTTGAGTTAATACTTCATAACTTGCACGGTTAGAGTATTTACAAATTTGAGAGAAAGAAGAATAGGTTAAATACTCAGCATCATGTTTGCTTGAATTTGGCACATTCTCTTTATGGTAGAAGTTTGCAGCCATATCATGCAATAAAGCTGATAATGCAGCATCACCAGCACCATTCGTATTTTTAATCTCAACAGGGCCGCCCATGTATGGAGCAATGTGAGAAGATACTTTAATTGGTTTTTTACATAATGCTTTAACCATTGGACGACTGTATTCGAAGCGGTTAAATTCAGGAATGTTACCCGGTAGAAGGGGCTTACTTGTTTCGCGTTTAATACTTTCTTCTGTGAAACCAGCCATGTATAGACCGATAGGGCCTGCAGTACAAAGAACTAGATCAACCCACTCAAGAGCTTTATCTGCCGCTAGTAGAGGATCTTTTTCACCAGTTAATGCTTCTGCTTCTTCTTCATTCATTGCAACAACAGTCACGTTTTCTTTTAAGAAGGTTTGCCACCATTCTGCTTTACCTTCAATAACGTATTTAGTACCTAAAGTAAGAACCACTGGAACGTTATGAGATTTTGCACAATCGATAGCTTTACGTACTGCGTCCATCATAGGATCGCCTTCTTTACCACGAACAAGGTAAGAAGAAATCACTAATGCTGATGCTTTTTCGAAAATATGCTCTGGAACATGAGTAGGGCACAGTTGGTTCATGTCACCTTCATTGATAGCAAACGTACGTTCACCGTCTTCTGAAATTAATGTGTAACAACGACCAATAGGGCCTTGAACTGGCTGTAGGTAGTCTAAATCCATACGGCTTGTTGTGTTACATAAGTAACGATAAGCGTAAGAGCCGATTTTGATGTCTTCGCTCATAACACCTAAAAGAATAGATTTGCTATCAGCAAGAACAGAATAGTTATGAAGAGTGTTACCAATAGTATCGCCAGGATACTCATGACTGATCAAGTTTCTTTCAAATAGTTCTTTATATAAAGCTTCAGCTTTTGATTCTTCAAGAACTAGTGAATGACCTTTACTTAATTGATGACGGTTTAGGAAGTCATCATCTACTTTTGCTTCGATATCTACGATTGTTTGACCAACACCGATAAGATGAGTGCGTTCAAGTTTAGGCGTTTGGTTGATTTGATTCACTAGAGGATCGCGAGTGTGAACTGGAAAATAGTGTTTAGACTTACGTTGGCCAGGAAACTTCATGTATTAAAGATCAGTTAATGAGTGAATTTTCCGTGAGTATATCACATTAAATTCGATATCCATTCATGAAAATAGTAAAAAAATGAGAAGTTGATCGTCTTGGATATTAACTGATAATAGCAAACGTTTACTTGTTTGAAGAAAGTTACGGTTGGGTGCTAATTAGGTGTCTTTATAAAAATCTAAGAATTGAAAGAAATATAGAGTAATTATCTACATATTTTTTTAAAAAAGTGAAATTAACTGGTAAGTGCTTTTTGTTTGTACTTTAATCAATGGTATCACAAAAAAAATAGAATTATCAGACTTGCTAAAAAGGTTTCTGGGCCTATAATACTGAAAACCGGAGCGCCTGCCAGCGCCCCGGTTTTTTTGTGCCTGCTATCTTGGTTTGTTAACTGCCTTCTGCCAAAGGCAACAAGAGATAGTAGAGCCTTATCGATAAGACGAGGAATTTATCATGCGTATCGAACAAGAATTAAAGTTAGGCTTCAAAGATGTACTGTTTCGTCCTAAGCGTTCAACGCTGAAAAGTCGCTCTCAGGTTGAATTAACCCGCGATTTTACATTCAAACATAGCGGACGTCAATGGTCTGGTACACCTGTAATTGCAGCTAACATGGATTCTGTAGGTAGCTTTGCAATGGCGAAAGCATTATCTGAGCATGGTGTAATGACTGCTGTACATAAGCACTACACTGTTGCTGATTGGGCTGAGTTTATTAAAGAGAACGATGCATCTGTTCTTAAAAACGCAATGGTTTCTACTGGTACTTCAGAAGCTGATTTCCAAAAAACTAAAGACATCATGGCATTGACGGATGACTTGATCTTTATTTGTATTGATATAGCAAACGGTTACTCTGAGCATTTAGTACAGTATGTTGAAAAAGTACGTGCTGAATTTCCTGATAAAGTGATTTCTGCAGGTAACGTTGTTACTGGTGATATGGTTGAAGAGCTTATTCTTGCTGGTGCGGATATTGTTAAGGTAGGTATTGGCCCAGGTTCAGTATGTACTACACGTGTTAAAACAGGTGTTGGTTACCCACAACTTTCTGCAATTATCGAATGTGCTGATGCTGCTCACGGTCTTGGTGGTCGTATTATCGGTGATGGCGGTTGTTCATGTGCTGGTGATGTTTCTAAAGCGTTCGGCGGCGGTGCTGATTTCGTTATGCTTGGTGGTATGCTAGCTGGTCACGAAGAATCGGGCGGTGAAGTTATTGAGCAAGACGGTAAGCAATTCATGAAATTCTACGGAATGTCTTCACAAAGTGCGATGGACAAGCACTCAGGTGGTGTTGCTAAGTACCGTGCTGCTGAAGGTAAAACTGTTCTATTACCATTCCGTGGTTCAGTTCATAATACGATTTCTGACATCCTTGGTGGTGTACGTTCAACGTGTACATACGTAGGCGCAGCGCAGCTTAAAGAGCTAACTAAGCGTACTACTTTCATCCGAGTACAAGAGCAAGAGAACAACGTTTTCGGTAAAGAATGATAACTTACTTTTTCTGAAATAATGAATAATTTAGGGTCGCAGTTTGCGGCCCTTTTTTGTGTACGTAGAATAAAATTATATGGTAAACGTTTTTGGATGGTATTTTTTGATGCTATTACTATCAACTAACTGTTTAAAATCTTGAATAAAATCATTAATATCAGAATCTAATGGGATAGATTGGAAGTCTAAAAAGTCATATTCCCACCATTTTATATCTAATAAGTTGTTAATCACTTCTTCTTTGAAACGGTACTTTATAAGTTTACTTGGGATCCCGCCAACAATAGCGTAATCAGGAACATCTTTAGTTACGACTGCATTAGCGGCAATAACAGCGCCATTACCAATTGTAATGCCTGGTTTTAGTACTACGTTAGCTCCAATCCAAACGTCATTTTTAATGATGATGGGTTGTGGAACGTAGTCTTTATTTTCTTTTAATGACCCTTGTTGTAAACCAGATAGTGCAAACTCATCATTAGAATAGGTTACAGTACTTGTCGTAAAACGATGTAGAGGGTGTTGGTAGCCTAAAATAGTCACATCTTTAGCGATTGAGCAGTAACGTCCAACGATTGTATTTCTTTCAAGTTGACTATAGCTATATGAGTATGCTCCCATGCTCCATAATAAATAGCCGGCACGAAACGCAACGTTTTCTTCTATTTTTAACGAGGATGGCAATCTAACTCTTTGGAATAGAGATAATTTCGGTGGAAGAGTTACTCTATTGTTTTTAAGTTGTTTTCTTATTCTGAAACCAAATGTTACACGTTTAAACATATATAAAGTCAATTATGCGAGGTGCTTCACATTATATTATGATTAATGGCATTGTTAAAATAAAATTATAAAAAACATCTGAAATGTGAGGGATGAAGGAACAATAATGTGTGTAGCGGTATTGGTGTGAGATTTAAAAAACAGATGAACCTATCAGACAATAGGCTCATTCTATTAGGGGTGAAAGTTAGTTATACAAAGTATCTTTCACCATCAATAACCCAACTGCCAATGACGTTAGAATCTTTCAATTCTATTTTCACTTCCGTCATGTTTCTTGCACCTTTACCTAGTAACTCAGAATATAAAGCTTCTGCTTCTTTCTCTGCTGTTGCTAAACCTGTAGCACCAAACTCCTCAGGTACTTTAAAAACAAATTCAGGTTTCATACTAATTTCACTCCTTTTGATAACAAAACAGTAAAACCCTAGCATACATCTAGTGGATAAAAGTTAACATAGATCACATAAAAACATGGTTTATTGTTTCTTGTTATTTGAAAGACATTTTAATCAATTTATATAATAAGTTTTGTTTCAAAATGGAGTTTTGTTGAATGTATGGAGAATTTACATTTGATTGCTGAATGGTTTTGCGGATCATTATGATGCCTTTTCTTCAATTAGAGACAATGTCTCACTATATGAAAAACAAAGGTTGATTACTTTTTTTGTTGATATATATTCCGCAGCTTTTATTACTTTAAGAATGACGATGCTAAGAGAGTTAATGTTGCTACAGCTAAAAAGACACGCTTTTATCTTTTCTAAGATATGGGCTCTGCTTTTTTGTTTCTTTTTGGTTTGCTACTTTTTCTTTAATGTAATTTCAATTAATCAGTTAGAACGAGGGGTAGTCGATGATTATAAAAATGTTTACTCCATTAGTCGCCGATTTTCTTCTTATTATAATAATGCAAAAACCATCAATTTAGATGAAGGTAAGTACTTTAGGAGTGATGTATCTGTTGTTGTCATACGAGATACAAAGGTAAAAGTTCTTTCCGAGGGTATTTATAAGTTAAGGACCGAATTAGAAAAGTTAATCGGAGATAATTTATGGACAATTGCTGTTTTTCAAAATCCATCTAATTATGTTCATTTGGATCCTATCAGGGATAATTATGAACAATTTTATAAAACAAGAGAAGACGATAATATTATTGGACGAATTGTTCATAATGAAAATCTAAAAAAAACCTATCAATCATTTTATGGTTGTAACCTGAAGCTGACGGAAAAGTACATCGAAGAGGGTACAGGTGAAAATATTCGTTCGATTTATTATCCTATCTACAATAAACGACATTTAGATGCACTATTAGTTGTTGATATTAAAGCGTCTCTTTTACATGAACGAGTAGAACACTATAACAGCATTAAAAGTACGGTAATAAATAGTCAAAATGATAATAATTTATACCAACAAACCGTTTATCTTCCGTGTTCAGAGCATGACCCTATCACGTTAGGAATTAATTTAACTGATTTGATTAAGAAAATATTTCTTCCAGTTTTTTTATTTTCATTAACATTATACGCTGTAAGTTATAACGTTAAACGAAGCAAAAAAATGCTTCAATACGATGCCATGACAGGTTTTTATCGCCGTGATTTTTATGAAAATCGTTTGAAGAGAATGAAAGCATTTTCATTGTTGATTATTGATATTGATAACTTTAAACGTGTTAATGATACTTATGGGCATAAGAAAGGTGACGAAGTCATTCAACAGGTGGCAAAACGTATTTTAGATTGTGTAACACAGCATGACTATTGCATTCGTTGGGGTGGAGAAGAATTCATCGTTCTATTAGATTCTGGTAGTACAATTAAATCACAAGAAAAAGCAGAAAGAATACGATCTGCGATAGAAAAAGAATTAATTGCAGATCTACAGGTAACAGTGTCGATTGGTGGTGTGGTGGATGATGATACAACGTTTTCAGATGCATACAAACGTGCCGATGTTGCTCTGTATCAATCTAAGAATAACGGACGAAACCGTGTAACTATGGCAAATTAAATATTGAGTGTGCCTTGTTTGTTGACATCATAAGTTGTGCAGACAAGAATGTCTGTGGATTAAAATTTCAACAAGTAAGGTTTATTATTATGACGCATCCAATTATTCATGATCTTGAAAATCGTTATACATCAAAAAAATATGACCCATCAAAGAAAGTCTCTCAAGAAGATTTAGCGATTTTACTTGAGGCTCTGCGTTTATCTGCTTCTTCAATTAACTCACAGCCTTGGAAGTTCATTGTTATTGAGTCTGATGAAGCAAAGCAACGTATGCATGATTCATTTGCAAATATGCACCAATTTAATCAACCTCACATCAAAGCGTGTTCTCATGTGATTTTATTTGCAAATAAGCTTTCGTATACACGAGATGATTATGATGTGGTTTTATCTAAAGCGGTTGCTGACAAGCGTATTACGGAAGAGCAAAAAGAAGCAGCTTTTGCTTCGTTTAAGTTTGTAGAATTGAACTGCGATGAAAATGGTGAGCATAAAACATGGACTAAACCTCAAGCTTATTTAGCTCTTGGTAATGCTCTGCATACATTAGCTAGACTGAACATTGACTCAACAACAATGGAAGGAATTGATCCTGAATTACTCAGTGAAATTTTTGCTGATGAATTAAAAGGGTATGAATGTCATGTTGCTTTAGCCATTGGTTATCATCATCCAAGTGAGGATTACAATGCCTCGTTACCTAAATCCCGCAAAGCATTTGAAGATGTAATTACCATCCTTTAGAGCCTTAATCATTGAAATGAAGAAAAGCCAGCGATTATGCTGGCTTTTTTATTGGGGAGGTTAATAAATTTTATGAACTGGGAGTTTACGAAGTGCTTCGTAATGTTCGCCAACCATGTTTGTATAATCACCTGATTGATAGGCTTTAATCATTTCTAATGTGAGCGTCCAAGCAAACTGATTGGTCTCTTCTGCTCCAGTAAAACCGTCGTATAGGGCATAGCTTGCCGTAAGAAGTGTTGGATCAAGTCCAGCATTTACGTATGCCATTGTATAATCAATGATAGAAATTACATTGTTTATACTGTGCTCTTTACCTGTATTTGATGTAACGGTACCGGTTTCTGGGTTATAAGTAACATCAGGTTGTGATAGAACCCCGTTAATAACTGCGTTAAAGATCTGGTTGTTCATACCATTGCTTAAATCAATCTCACCAGAAGCAATTTGTGCTTTATATGAATTAATGATCAATTCAATAAATGGTGCATCAAGGGCAAGAATTGGCGTATGGAACGTTGATTTAAACCCTGCTACTGGTTGCCATGCATTAAGAATATTCGTTAATGTTTCAGCTGACGTATTGTCTAGTGCAATTTTTGCTGTGTAACCTTCACTTGTAAACAGTTTTGAAGCAACACGATTCGCTAATGTATTGTCCTTAGTGATGGTGTAATTAATGCCTCCAATTGAAACCGTTAATCCATCACCACCAAGCAAACCATATTGATCAAGCTGTTTTGTTAAGCTATTACGTTGCTGTAGGGCTGTTTCTGCAAATTTATAATCAGAAGTCAGCATTTGTCGAGTACCCATATACACAATCATGCTCGACATATCGGTTCTACCAGTGCGAGTTAAACCATAGAATGATTCGATACCACGTGGCATTGGTGGTAGTGCTTCTACCAGTTGTGAAACGTGTAAGTTAACATCGATGGTTGGTTCATAAGGTGCACCAGCTCTATCAACAAACTCAACGGCATTGGCTAGTGGTTCTTTTGCAACAATGTGCGCCATAATGGCATCGTATTCGGCTTTAACCCCAGGTAAGTCGAGTAAAGAAGCAAACGCAGTTTCATCTGTGTAACGGAAAGAGAAACGACGAGCCAATTGGTAACTTGCTAATCCTTTATCTGGCCACATACCTAATACCGAAACCGCATTTGAATATGGATTTGATGGGTCAAACGAACCAACTGAGTTTAAGAACTTAGAGTTAATTGATTTTGCATGAATTTCAGTTGCTCCATACAAAGATTCAAGAATTGGAGTAGCAACCTCATCGAAACAATCTGCACGAGTAATATCGTATTCACTTGGAATAGTATAACTTTGTGCTGTTAATGCTTCACCAAGAGAAATACTGCGCATAGTTCCCGAACGGTCAGTGATAATACATTGCGTTTCTGGTGTACGTAATACATCTAAGAAAAATTCAGAAGCCTTTTTCGCACCAAAGGCATAATCACATAACCACGAGTTACCAGCTCTTTCATCTCTATCTTCTGAATAAACACAGGTACTCGGATTGGAAGCAACCATTTGTAAAAATTCGGTCGGCTTATTTGAAGGTGATGCGTCACCATAATCGTGAAATAGTTGGTCGACACGTTCATTGTCTTCAATCATGTCACGTATTGTGTTCATTTCACGGAAGCGACGAATAATATAAGATGGGTAATTAGAATTATAAAGCCCATCATTATATAGTCCTGCATTTCGTGAGTCGTAGCTGTCTAAGTATTGCTGCCATTTGTAAGTGGCAATTTCTTGTAGGTTTGTCCCTTCATCAAAACGGTTACAATCGCTATTGCCAGAAACATTACCATCGGTACAGAAAGCATAAGACTTACGAGTGAAACCGAGTATGTCATCTAGGTAGTAAAGTACACCATGTTCAGCAAGTGGATTGCCATTTAGTGCGGCAGTATCTAAACGAGAGAAATCACAGGTGTAGTTTGATTGTCCCGTTGGTTGACCTTGATCATCAAGTACTTGTGATTGCTCTGTACAAACCATAAGAGATTCATTTTCAGCGGTTGCACCGTATTGACTGTAGAAAGAGTTAGCATATGCAGCTTCACCACCTTCAGACGCCCGTTGTTCAGCGCTCATCGGTGATGCTTCAACAAGATCAAGTTTACGAGCGTATGCAAATTTAAATGCAGCTAAGTCATATAGACCCCAAGTTGGGATTTCATCAAGCATACTTGGTGCGTAATCCATTGTTGAGCTGTACGCTGGAACGTTGCTTAAGCCAAGTAGTTTAGATTGCGTTTTTGATAAGTAGTTATCAATGTCATTTGAGCCTTTAAAGTTATGACGTAAACCTACATTATGACCAATTTCATGAACTAAAGTGTTCGCATAAGTTGTTACGGTAATGGCATCTGCTGCAACCGTCTGAAGATGGTCTGGCAGTAGGGCCCATGGTTTTAGTGTTTTAGTAACAATACCGGTTTCTGGATCCGTAATATTCGTAAAGTAACCTTCGTCAACAAGAGGTAAGTTATCAATAACGGCTTTACTTGAAGAAGACACCCATGACGCTTCAATAGGGTAGGCGTTGTTTTCACTCCAAAATGCAAGACGCTCCTCTTCTGCTCGAACAATATCTTCAAGATCCATGTCATCATTGACAGGTTTCAATATCGTTGGACCTTGCGCCAATTTTTGTTTTAAGCTTTGTTGGGCTAAAAACTCAATTGCTGTTTCTTCATTAATTGAAATGGAGGTTGTATTATGAGCATGTTGATTGTGATTGGCGTAAAGAGATTCAGAGATGGCTCTATTAGTTTGAAGTTCTGATCTTGATTGTGCAGATGCTGACTCTTCTGCAGCTAAACCATTCATCTCAAGTTGTCCACGGTTATACAGTCGCGCCATATTGTCCCAATAAAATGGAACACCACGGCGTGCAACACCAGAATATTGGTTTACGTGTGCTTTAATGACCTCACCAGTTCTTGGGTGCGCAATAGATGGACCATAACCAAGTAACCCGTTATCAAGCGGTTCATCGACGAGATTAATGACGTTATAGCGAAGATCACCCGGATGAATTCCCATTCCTTCTGATTTATTGACAATCTCAATCATAGGTTTGTTTGAGTTTGGTTCAAGTAAACGAAGAGTTTCGTTCATTTTATTAACGGTATTGATCGTCGAGTCTAAGAAAAGCTTATTCTTCTCTTCAAAAAAGTTATCTGATAAATAATATTTGATTGAACCTTGAGCCGGATTAAAACGGTTCAAATAAGTTACCGCATCGTATTTGTTAGTGATTGGATCTCTTACTTTTGTTGTTGTGGTAAAGAAACCAATATCGTTTTCATCATTCACAGGATATAAGACAGGTTGGTAATCTTCAGACGCGATGTGACTTTCATGAACAAGGGAGTAATAGAAGCGAGACTTAAATGAGCCTTTAGCCAACTCTTCCTCCATTGCTGACCAATCCATATAACGCGATAATTTAGAAAAATTAATCTTAAATGTTTGTTCAAGTTCGAAGTTTAATACGCCTTTTTTAGGGTCAAACTCCCAAGAGATCACTTCTGGTGATCCTTGTGGTGTTAATCCATCTTTAGTGCCATAGAGCTCGTCCCAGTTTAAATCACTTACTAATGTTAATTCAGGGCTTGGCGTAAAGTGGGTATTGTTTCTAAAAGTAGTGTTGCCAAGGTTTGGATCTGAATCTTTTTCTTCGACGTTAGTACAATCACCGTAGTTATCTTCACGACATTGGTATTTCGCATAACTACCAGGAATGGTCATAACATGAGGAAAGTTAACTTGATCATCAGAGCCGATATTGCTTTCATCTTGCGGTAAACAGAAGCCGTTTTTATCTTTTGGTAGTAAAAGATCTGGATTATTATTGTCATAGCCACGAACTTCTAAGCCCTCATCTGAAAAGCAAAGCTCAACATAACGTCCCATACCTTGTAAAAAAGGAAATTGAGTTACAGCAAAGCGAGGTGCAGCTCCGGTAGTTGGAGCGTAAAACCAGCGGCCTTCAACACGTAAATCTTGTACTTTAACTTCAGTAAGGTCTTTATCAAGAGTGTCATATTCTTGTTCTTCTGGCGCACAACCAGTGAGTGCAACGGTTACCGCTGCAGCTAATGTAAGCTTTTTATATGTCATATTGTTCACATCCTGTTTTTATTATTTTATCCCTAAAATGAATAAGTCATGCCAAGTGAGTATGTAGCTTTTGCTTCATCAAAAAGATCAAAGCTGCCTAATGTTCCTTGTGCTGCATCTGTATATACACCGGAAGAAGCCAGTGTTAATGAAATAGAAAGGTCTTCTAAAAGGTTATAACCAGCGCTGACGTTACCACCATAGCTGTAACCGTCCGCCCAACGGCCGTTATAATTGATAGAGGTTCCTCCTAATGCCGATACGGAGAAGAAAGCATCGCCATAGTTATAATTTGCTCCTAATAATAAAGATAATCCCCACGATATATTTACGTTACCTGATGGTGAGGTAGTGTACTGGTGAAAGTTTTTACGAACACGAGGTGCAATAAGAAAACCAACGTCTGCTAACTTGAAAGTAAATGGGGTTTGTATACGAAAAGCGGTATTGAGAAAACTATCTTGAGACGCTTGTGATGTAGGTATTGAAAATTGCCCACTGATAGACATACGTCCTGTATCACCAAAAGTGAGAAGTGATGAGCGCGATAGACCAACAACCGTATCTGTAGAATAGAATCCTTCAGCATTTTGTAATGTACGGTAACCACCTGTATTGGAATAAAGAGAGTAGTGCTCCCAAAATGCCAAATGAAGTGAACCATGAAATGAAATAGCACGACTTGAGCGATAATCAGAAGCTGAGTAAAGATTACTGTCATACCCAAGGCTTAATGATCCGCCCCATTTTAAATTTGAGTCTTGGTCTATCTCTGTGGATTCAGCAGGTATTTCTTCCTTGTTCGTATCTTCAGCAAAGGCATTGTGAACTAGTGCTGAAGTACAAAAAATGAAGCTCGATAGTGCTGACTGTTTTAATTGTTTTGTCCGCATATATGACTTCCATGTCGATAAAGTGCTCATCATGAGCGATAACTGACGTTGTTATTATTATTTGTCATTAAATTGACGTTGTTACATATTTGTAACCTTTGCGCGAAAGTGGTGCAATGATTACAGTTTTATAACTAAGAGGGTTTTAATTTATGAGTTGCTTCACTCCAAAAAATGAAACCGAACTAGTAATTTAGAATGATATAAAGTAAATTGAAAAAATAAGAAATAACATCAAGGAAGTCGTTATGGGGTTTTGTGCTAGTTTATTATTAAATGCATTACGAGTTAAATTAAAAGAAAATGATCTTACTTATAATGAATTGTCATTAAAAGTAAATGTACCTATTTCGACATTAAAAAGACATTTTCATAGTAATTCAATTGGTATTGATAA
The DNA here is from genome assembly GCF_014694495.1 of Aliivibrio sp. S10_S31. Taxonomy (NCBI): domain Bacteria; kingdom Pseudomonadati; phylum Pseudomonadota; class Gammaproteobacteria; order Vibrionales; family Vibrionaceae; genus Aliivibrio; species Aliivibrio sp. S10_S31. The sequence goes on from NZ_JAAUWR010000025.1 coordinate 37,578, forward strand.
ATTAATGGAATATGCAACCGTATTAAATACCAATCTAGAAGAACTTTCACAAATTGCACGTGACATTCACAATAAAGAAGAAGGAACGAGAACCGAAGTTCTTGACGAAATCTTTTATAACCACCCTTATTTGTATGATTTTTTCTATGAAGTTCATGTCAAAGGAAGAGATGTACAAGAGGTGGCTAATGAAAACCATTTGAATGAACAGAGTGTTTATATCTATTTGAGAGCATTGGAGATTATGGGTTTGGTTGAACTGAAAAGTGATGGTTCACCATGCTTTCTTACTCCTCCTTATTATACCTTTTTTGAAGGTTCTAAATTAGATACTTTGTTTACCGAGAAATTAAGGCTTGAAGTATTATCACAAGCAAAAAGACCAGTAGTAGGAATGTCTCGAGTTTGTTTAACGCAAGAACAAATTGATCAGGTCTCAGAAATGGTTTATGAGAAAATACAACATTTTCATTTTCAAAATAAAGAATCAAAAGAAAGTGAAGATATCAGAAAAAATATATTGCTAAATGTAACTGAAGGTAATTATATACATTTATCTGATGGTTTGATTAATATTGAATCAGGTTTGTTAAAAGAACTTTATGAAACAATTAATAGTGATGAAGTATTATAATTAATACTGTATTTTATAAGTTATTCGACACAGTTCTAATTTGTCTAATTAACTAATGATTCAAAACGTAACTATTTATAATAAATAAGCCTCAATCAAGGTAATTGATATTTTTGAAAATAATTTAATCAAACTTGATTGAGCTTATTAAACTTTTCAACTAAAATTTCACTTTAATTATATTTCTGAGACAGGTGTCTTAGTTTTGATGGGTGAAAAAATGAAAACAGTTCCAAGTCCTAAATTTACGTGGGCGCTGTTGTCTCCAAAGTACTGGCTTGTATGGCTATCTTTTTCTTTTCTTGCTGTATTGGTTAATGTACTTCCGTTCGTGCTCCTTAAAAGAATAGGGAATGGAATCGGATGTTTGTCTAAACTTTGCTTAAAAAAGCGTGCGAACGTAGCTCGAAAAAATCTAGCATTATGTTTTCCTCATTATTCACAAACAGAAATTGAACTATTAGTGAATGAAAATTTTAAAAATACGGGGTTAGCTTTAATTGAAACCGGTATGGCTTGGTTTTGGCCAGATTGGCGAGTGAAGCGTCATATATCCATTATTGGCCAAGAAAAAATATTAGAAAAAGAGCAAGAAGGTAAAGGTGTATTGGTGCTGTGTTGTCATTTTTTAAATCTTGAAATGACAGCTCGAATCTTTAGTCTTTTTGCTCCTGGTTATGGCGTGTATCGTGCTAATAGCAATCCTGTTTATGAATTTATTCAACATCGTGGACGAACACGTAAAGGTCATAAGATGATTGATCGCCATGATGTTAAAAGCATGATTAAGGTTCTTAAGTCTGGAAATCGTTTGTGGTATTTACCTGATCATGACTATGGCCGCCGTAACTCAGTGTTTGTTCCATTTTTTGCTGTTCAAGAAGCGGCAACAACCACGGGTTCAAGTTTCTTAATTGATATGACAAAGTGTGCTGTTATGTCGGGTACCAGTATACGTACTGACAATCACTATACTTTAGAAATAGGGGATGACATTAGTGATGATATTCCACGCCGTGATGCTGTTACAGCTGCAAATGTACTAAATAGAGAGATTGAACGTTTAATTGAGAAAGAACCATCACAATGGATGTGGCTACATAAACGCTTCAAAACGTTACCAGAAGACTCAGAAGAGATGAATCGATACGCATAAAAGTTGTATTTAATTCAAAACTATTTCTCAATATAAAAAAGCCTCGCTGAATTAGCGAGGCTTTTGTTTATAAGGTGTTCTGTTTATAAAAACGTTTGTTATTAAGCTAACAATTCTTTTGCTGTGTTTAGTACGTTTTCAGTAGTGAAACCAAACATTTTGAATAGCTCATCAGCAGGCGCTGACTCACCAAATGTTGTCATGCCGATGATCTTGCCACCGAAACCAACATACTTGTACCAGAAATCAGCAATACCAGCTTCAATTGCGATACGTTTAGTTACCGCTGATGGAAGTACTGCTTCACGGTATGCTTCGTCTTGCTTATCAAATGCATCTGTTGATGGCATTGAAACAACACGTACCGCTTTACCTTCTGCTGTCAGTTGTGCTGCTGCTTCAACTGCTAGCTCAACTTCTGAACCTGTTGCAATAAGAATCAGCTCAGGTTGACCGTCACAATCTTTAAGGATGTAGCCACCTTTAGCGATGTTCGCTAATTGCTCTGTATCACGCTCTTGTTGTGCAAGGTTTTGACGAGAGAAGATAAGTGCAGATGGACCATCTTTACGCTCGATAGCCAGTTTCCATGCTACAGCAGATTCAACTTGGTCACATGGACGCCATGTGCTCATGTTAGGAGTTAGACGTAGAGAAGCGATTTGCTCAACTGGTTGGTGAGTTGGACCATCTTCGCCAAGACCGATAGAGTCGTGCGTGTAAACTTGGATGTTTTGCACTTTCATTAGTGCAGCCATACGCATTGCGTTACGAGCGTATTCCATGAACATTAGGAAAGTTGCGCCGTATGGTACGAAACCACCGTGCAAAGCAATACCATTCATGATTGCAGTCATACCGAATTCACGCACACCGTAGTGGATGTAGTTACCAGAGAAATCATTTGCTGCTAAAGATTTAGAACCAGACCACATAGTTAGGTTAGATGGTGCAAGGTCAGCAGAGCCGCCCATGAATTCAGGTAGCATAGCACCAAACGCTTCTAGTGCATTTTGAGATGCTTTACGTGATGCGATGTTTGCAGGGTTAGCTTGAAGATCAGCAATGATAGCTGATGCTTTCTCTTCCCACTCTTTTGGTAAATCACCGTTTACGCGGCGAGTAAATTCGGCTGCAAGTTCTGGGTATGCTGCTTCATAAGCTGCAAATTTTTCGTTCCACGACGCTTCCTTAACTGCGCCTGTTTCTTTCGCGTCCCATTCTGCGTAAACTTCTTGCGGAATTTCAAATGCGCCGTGCTCCCAACCTAATTGTGCTTTTGCTGCTTTAATTTCGTCAGCGCCTAGTGGAGCACCGTGACAGTCGTGTGTACCTTGTTTGTTTGGAGAACCAAAACCGATGATAGTTTTCGTACAAATAAGAGTAGGGCGAGGGTCTGCTTTAGCCGCTTCAATTGCTGCATTGATAGCGTCTGAGTCGTGACCGTCAACCGCTGGAATTACGTGCCAGCCGTAAGCTTCAAAGCGTTTAGGCGTGTCATCAGAGAACCAACCTTCAACTTCACCATCGATAGAAATACCGTTGTCATCCCAAAATGCGATTAATTTGCCTAGACCTAATGTACCAGCAAGTGAACACGCTTCGTGAGAAATACCTTCCATCAGACATCCATCACCCATGAATGCATAAGTGAAGTGGTCAACGATATCGTGGCCTTCTTTGTTGAATTGTGCCGCTAATGCTTTTTCAGCCATCGCCATACCAACAGCATTGGTAATACCTTGACCTAGAGGACCCGTAGTTGTTTCGATACCTGGTGCGTAGCCATACTCTGGGTGACCCGGAGTTTTAGAGTGAAGTTGACGGAAGTTTTTAAGGTCATCAATTGATAACTCGTAACCTGAAAGGTGAAGCAGAGAGTAGATCAGCATAGAGCCGTGACCGTTTGAAAGAATGAAACGGTCGCGATCAGCCCACTCTGGGTTTGCTGGGTTGTGATTTAAGTGAGAACGCCAAAGAACTTCAGCGATGTCAGCCATGCCCATAGGAGCGCCAGGGTGGCCAGAGTTTGCTTGTTGTACGCCGTCCATGCTTAGAGCACGGATTGCATTTGCTAAATGTTTACGGTTCATAATGTTTAACTCGAATATTTGAAAAGAATAGAGCAGGGTTCAGATCGCTTCGCTTAAAGGGTTCAGAGGTGTTTGTGGTGACTTCTAAACTAATACCAATTCCATTAATTATCTGATTATTATTACTGGTTAAATAACTCAATAGTTGCGTTAAAAATTATTATTGTAGACTGACAACTTATAAGATTTTTTGCCTTACTCTTAAGTGATTTTCCTGCGTAATAAATAGGTCATCTAATTACTTGCATTGGTATAAACACAAACTCCCCTGAACCCTGCGACCGATCTGAACCCTAGAAATCAAAGCTTAGCAGCAATCATTGCTTCTAATTTACCTTGGTCAACCGCAAAGTTACGGATACCTTCAGCCAGTTTCTCAACTGCCATTGCGTCTTGGTTATGATCCCATAGGAACTCTGCGTGAGTCATTGCTGCAGGACGGGCTTTGTTGCTGTTTGTATCAACCAGTTTCTCAACCACTTCACCTGTTGCTTCTTCAAGTTCTTGAAGTAGGTTAGGGCTAATTGTTAGGCGGTCACAGCCTGCTAATTCAAGGATTTCACCAATGTTACGGAAGCTTGCACCCATCACAACTGTGTTGTAGCCATGTTCTTTGTAGTAGTTGTAAATACCAGAAACTGAAACAACACCTGGGTCTTCACTTGGCTCAAAGTCACGACCTTCTTTCGCTTTGTACCAGTCCATGATACGGCCAACAAATGGAGAAATCAGATAAACACCCGCTTCAGCACATGCGCGAGCTTGAGCAAAAGAGAATAGAAGAGTTAGGTTACAGTTGATGCCTTCTTTTTCTAGGATCTCTGCAGCACGGATGCCTTCCCAAGTAGAAGCCAGTTTGATAAGGATACGGTCATTAGTAATGCCTGCATCGTTGTACATTTTGATCAGTTGACGTGCTTTTGCCACACTGCCTTCAGTATCGTAAGAAAGACGAGCATCTACTTCTGTTGAGATACGCCCAGGTACGACTTTAAGAATTTCTTTACCGATGTTAACTGCAAGCATGTCGCAAGTATCTTGAACTTGCTGCGCTTTGTCGTTGCTTTGCGCTTTAGCGTATTCAATCGATGCATCGATTAGTGGTGCGTATTCAGTAATTTCTGCCGCTTTTAGAATTAGAGAAGGGTTCGTTGTTGCATCTTCAGGCGTGTACTTTGCGATTGCTTCAATGTCACCCGTGTCAGCTACTACTGTTGTTAGTTTACGAAGTTGCTCTAGTTTAGTTGTCATACTACTTACCCTTACTTGTCATATGCGATTTAGCACATTCTTTTAAAGTCCGTCTCGCTTCCATCTGTGCTTGTTTGAGCAAATGCGATGGTAGTGAACATTTGATAAGGTGATAATTGAGCTTTCCGTCGAATAAGTCAATGGTAAATCGAACATTGTGTGAAGATACATCCATTTTTATCTGAATATTTGAGCGTGATCGTTTGCGCAAACCATTAGTGAAAAATTAAAAAAGTTAATTAAAAATACGAAGAAAGTACTTATCTGGATGAGATTAAGAAAGAGTGGAAGTGCTGAGGTGTGGTGAGAGATAAAAAAGGCTGACACATAGCCAGCCTTAAATTCATTTATGCAGTTAAAGCCTATAATGCTTCAAGTTCAGTTGGGCTTGATTTTGATTTTTTACTCACCTTTAATTGTTGAGTTATCTCTTTAATAAGCCTTTCTTTATCAGGGTTTTCTGAATTGTTTGAGTATTTAGCATGGCTTAATTTCTCAATGAGCACTTTGACTTTATCTGTATCGATTCCTTTTGCTTTCCAGTCATCAGCATGGTCTTGAATGATCTGATGTGCAAGTATGGTATTGTCTGATTTAAGTGCCGTAATTAATACAGAAATATCACTGTTTGATATAGCATGATTGGATGTAACCGTTAATGTTTCTTTGCTCACACTGTTTCGCGTTTTATACCAAGCAATAAGTGTTAATAGCCATAAAATAGCAAAACCTAGGGTGGTATAAGGCCAAATACCGTGATCAACTTCTCGTTTTATTACGGTTTTCGATTGCTCATTTGTTTGCTGCTCGATCATTTGCTCGCTTTTTTGACTGTTTGGTGTCACGGTTAGCGCTAATGAATCTAATTTTGCGACTTCTGCCTTGTGCGTTTTACTGTTCCACCATTGAATCGATACCGCTGGTAATTCAACTTGGCCCGATGTATGTGGAATGATCACTTGTTTAATGGTCATCACACTATTCCCTTGGTTGTCTTTACCAATGGTCGGCTTTTCGTCGTACATACGAACTGATTTTGGATAACTAATATCGATAGATGGTAATTTTTCTGGTGGTACATCAGCCATCATTAAGGTGATTTGGCGAGTAATGGCTGTGCCAGCTTCAACCTCTGTGTTGGTTAGGATTTTGCCATCAACGAGCCATTGCTGACCTAGTTTCAAATCACTGGTTGGTAACCAAGTGCCTTTGTAATCAGATGGTTTAGTTAATACATTAATTGAGTATTGTTTTGGGTTTATGTTTAATGGAATTAACTTGGTGCTACGACCGTAACGATCGGTTTGTATTAATCCACCCGTAAAAGCCAAGCCATCAAAGGTTAATTTACCTGCTTTGTTTGCGCTTAGACTAAATACCTGTTCAACCACCGTTGCTTGTAAACCATCAATAACCGTTTGATATTGTTTACTTTCACCAATAGGAGAAAATTCAACACCGTTTCCTTGAGGAGTAATGATATTTGGACCTTTTAAACGACGAATATCAGCAAAGATGGCTATTTTGGCATTAAATTGTGCCGTTTCACCTTCGTAAAGTTCGTTTTTACTTAACTCACCGCTGACTTTGATAATATCGCTGCTTTTTGGTGCCGTTGCGTCTTTATTTACGCGAATGTTGATTGGGTTTGTTTGTTCACCTGCAACCTCCATACTTGGAATGGTTAATATCCCCATTTTGGTTGGTGCAATCGATACAGTCCATTGGCTTTGAACACTGTAATCGCCATTAACTAATGAACGAGAGCTACTAAAGCTGACTTGGCCTGAGCGAAAATCCGGTCCGAGCTGGCTAATATCAAACTTACTTTGGTCTGCGCTTTTATCTACTGACACCATTAGTTGAATAACTTCGTTTTCAGTAATGTTGTTTTTGCTAACGGTTGCAATAGCTTGAGCGTTGGCATATGACACCCCGCTAAGAGTTAGGGTAATCAGTAATAGTATTTTCTTCATCAGTGATGTTTTCATTATTGAAGATTGGTAGTTTAAGTGTTTTTTCATCGGTATTACCATTCGTTCTCAGAAGCTTGTGGTGGCTCTTGTTGTTGAGCTTGTAAATAGAGTAGGGCACGAAGCAGTTCGTCTTCTTTAGCACCAGATTGCTCTAGTTTTTGTAAACGTGGATCCGTTGTTTTTGCATCGCTATCAACTTGACCTTGCTGAGACTGCATTTGAGCTTGCTTCTTCTCTTTGTCAGCGTCGCTTTGCTCTTTTTGCTTATCGCTTGCTTGTGCTGATTTTTCTTTCTCTTTCTGTTCTTGCTGCTTTTTATCTTGAGCTTGTTGTTTCTGCTCTTGAGAAGAAGCATCGGATTTTTCTTGTTTATCTGATTTTGACTCGCTCTCAGATTGTGATTTATCCTTCTGCTGATTCTGCTGATTCTGCTGATTCTGCTGATTCTGCTGATTCTGCTGATTCTGCTGATTCTGCTGATTCTGCTGATTCTGCTGATTCTGCTGTGAATCTTGAGATTGTGAGTCTTTAGAATCTGAAGATTGATCAGATCCGTCCTTATTATCTTGCTTATCTTTATTCTGATCTTGCTCTTTATTGTCTTTGTTTTTATCCGATTGTTTATTCTTATCGTTTTGCTGTTGCTGTTGCTCTAGCGCTTTATTGACGATATCCAAATTGGTTTTAGCATCCTTCATGTCGGGATGGGCTTGCAATAAAGATTCATATTGAGCTTTAGCATCTTCAAGTTGCCCATTTTGCGCTAAGGCATTCGCAAGATTATATTGCGATTGAACATCACTAAGGCCAGTTAAGCTTTCAATCGCGCCTTTATAATCTTCCGCTTTATATTGAGCCGCTCCTTTCCATTGTTTGGATTGGAACTGTTCACTGGCCGCTTGATAATCTTTTTGCTCATATTGTTGGTGAGCGTTGTAATCGTTTGATAACAACGTATTCGCCATGGATTTATCAACAGGCAACAATACAAGCAATAAAGCTAAAATCATTCCTTTTCGAAAAGCAAATAATGAAAGTAATACAATAGGGAAGAGTAACCAGTATCCGTGGTTTGCACGACTGTTCACTTGTGTATCACTGTTTTTTGTTACTTGCTCTAAAGGTGTTTTGGTTAACCGAACGATAGCATCAATGTCGCTGTTATCCGATTGGATAAGCTGTGCTACACCATTCGTTTCCGTCGCTATTTGCTGTAATGGTTGTGGATCGAGTTTTGCGACGACCGTTTTACCCGTGTTATCCGTTAATAATTGTCCATTAGGCAGCTCGATAGGTGCACCATTAGTGGTACCGACACCCAATAAACTAATACGCCATTTAGTGCCATCAACTAATGCGGTCACTTTTTCAAGTTGTGATGAGGAAATACCGTCAGTTAAGACAACGATATCGCCTTGCTGATGGCCAGATTTTTTCATCATCTCAATACTTTGATTGATTGCTGCAGATAAATTACTTCCTTTCCCTTTATAAGGCATAATTTCAGGGGATAGGTTAGTAATGAGATTATCTAACGTTTTGCTGTCACCTGTTAACGGACTTACTAAATAACTGCTGTTGGCATAAGCCACTAACCCTGTCATGCCTTCTTTCCAGTAAGGCAGAAGATCTTTAGCTTTGTATTTTGCTTGGGTTAAACGGTTAGGTTTAAGATCCGTCGCATACAAAGAGCGAGACATATCCATGACAAGAATTCGAGCACCAGAAAGCTGAAAACTCGGTGTTTCTTTATAGCCAAAACTTGGTCCAGCAAGTGCTGTTGTCACACAAAACCAAATAACGCTGAGTCCGTATAAAAAACCATGGCCGTTCTTTTTTTGAACCATGCCAAGTTGTTTTGCTATGTGTGGGGCGATTAAGCCGCCGTGATGTTGGTTTTTTCGTTGAATAACAATTAAAGCTACTAATGGTATGAGGGCTAAAAACCACATCGGATAGAGAAAAGTAAAATTAGCCATGGCGTTTTCTTACTCCAACAATAATGAAAAGAACAAACAAATAGCCCATTAGTGGGTAACGGAACCACTCTTCATGGGGACGCCAAGTTTGTGTTGCTTGAGTCACAGGCTCTAATGCATCAATGGTTTGATAAATTTCTGCAAGTTCATCGGCGTTACGAGCACGGAAGTATTGTCCGCCAGTCATTGTCGCAATCTTGGTTAAGGTATCTTCATCCAGATCACGAGCGGTATTTACCGTTTGTTTTCCAAAGAATCCACGTACTTGCATTTCACCAGCGCCAATACCAACGGTGTAAATCTTGGCATGATTATCTTTTGCCAGTTGTGCTGCTTCTAATGGTTCTAGTACACCTGCCGTATTAGCACCATCACTTAATAAAATAATGGTTCTTTGCGGTGCATTACTTTCAATAAAGGTTTTGGTTGCCAGCCCTAAGCCTTCACCAATTGCGGTACGTTGGCCTACAAGATTTAGCACGGTACGATCTAATTGTTCACGTACCGTGTTTCTATCAAAGGTGAGGGGCGTTTGAAGATAAGCGTGATCACCAAACAGCACCAAGCCAAGGCGATCGCCTTTACGTTGGTCAATAAAATCGGACACCACTTGCTTAACAGCGGTTAAGCGGTCAACAAAATCACCATTACTGGTTTTCATGTCTTCTTCAGCCATGGAACCAGATAAATCCACCACCAGCATCATGTCTCTGTGCTCTGGTTGAATATCCACAGGTTCACCATACCAGACAGGACGTGCAAGTGCCGCTACCAATAAAAGCCAAGCCAATGATAATAAGCCGATATTAATGCGTTTATTCGGTTGTTTGTATTCACCTTGGTCTGGTAAACGAGGCAAATGAATCGCTTCGCCAGCTTCTTTTTCTGGCATTAAGAAATAGATCACCAATGGGATTGGCAAGAAAAACCATGCCCACCACCACATAAATTCAATCATGTTTTGCTCCTTGCTCTGCTTTTTGTTGTTTTGCAGGCAATGCATGAATCAACCAGTAACGCACATCATCATAAAAGCGTTTTTGATTGGTTTCAGATAAAGGCACTTTGCCGTATAAGGCTTTCTCTAGCATTTCTGAGCGAGTAGCAAAGTGAACATTGGCTTGTTTTTTTGTCGGAAGCTTTTGTTCAATAAAATTCCACCAAGCGAGTCCATGCAGTGCTGCAATTTGCTGACGAGAGAAATGGCTCAATGCCGCTTGTTTTAATAGCTTTGCTATATCACGCGTTTGTTCCGGCTTTAATTTCTCTAATTCTGATAAAGCGACACGTTGAAGGCGTCGTTTTTTTCTATAAGCCATAAAAGCCCAAACAAGAAGAGCAATACAAGCAATAATAAGAAAAATGAATCCGTAACCTTGCCATGACAGCGAGAAGCTTGGTGCTTCCGGTAAATGTAAATCCGCTAAAGGCAATGGGGCGGACGGTGATGCAGCATTTGGTGTTGCTGTTGAAGATAAAGACATTAATTACTTCCTTTATCCTGTGCAGTGGTTAATTGGTTTAATAAAGGAAAACCTGACGATAGGGTATGTAAATGAATGCCCAATTGCATTGCCATGTTTTGTACATACGCTTTATGTAGGTTCGCCTGTTGTTGTAAGGCATTTTTAGTGGAAAGAGAGGAGAAATCTAACCATGCCGAACGTTTGTTATCAGAGACATGCTCTACGCCATTAAAACGGGTCACCCCTTGCTCTAATGGATCGTTTATCATCACAAACTGAATGCGATTGTGTTTGCTTAATTGACTGAATATCGCTTTACAATCGTCCGTAAGTGCGTAGAAATCACTGATGATGACAATTTCACTGCCTTTTGGACACAAACGTTGTAACTGCTGCAATCCTTTAACAAAAGAATCTGTTTGTTGCGTTGTCGTTTGCTCTGTATTTGATGTCGTTGTGTTATGACGCTCAATGATCTTTTGAAGAAATTGTAAGACCACTTTCTGACGAGAAGAGGGCTTACAATCGAGTGTCGATTTACCATCAAAGATGATCCCACCAACGCGATCTTTTTCAGCTAAGGTTATCCAACTCAATAAACTGGCAAAATGCGCAGCTTGAACGGATTTGAATAGAAGCTGTGAACCAAAACGCATGGTGTCACTGACATCTACAAAAAGCATGGTTGGTTGTTCTCGTTCTTCACTGTAGAGCTTGGTATGTGGCTTTCCTGTACGTGCAGTTACACGCCAATCAATAGAGCGAATGTCATCCCCCGGTTGATACTGGCGTACTTCAGAAAAATCCATGCCACGGCCTTTTTGACGGCTTTGATGACTGCCATTCATTTTTGACCATACAGATTGTGCTGGCGGTAACCACTGTAATGAGTGGTTCTTGTAGTGAACCAACTCATTAAGTGACAAGGTAACGCCATTGCTGTGTGGTGGCAGTGTTAGTGTATTTGTTTTCTTCACAATATCTGCTTATGTCGAATTAACGTTTAGCAATGTGTCTTGATTAAATTAAGACGCCGCTACCATTTGTAATAAACGCTCAATGACTTTATTTGCCGTTGTGCCTTCTGCTTGCGCTTGGAAACTTAATAGCAATCGGTGACGTAACACAGGATAAGCCATAGCTTGAACATCTTCAGGGCTTACGTAATCACGACCAGCTAACCATGCATGTGCACGAGCACAACGATCTAACGCTAATGTCGCACGTGGGCTAACCCCCATTTCAAGTTGGTTTGCTAACTCTTGGCAGTATTGCGCAGGCTTACGTGTCGCCATCGTAATACGAATAATGTACTGCTCAATTTCAGGTGCCATGTAAATGGATAACACTTCTTTACGAGCACTGAAAATCTCACTTTGCGCTAATGGTTGTGGTCTTTGTGCTTGTTCACCTAATGCTTCCCCACGATTTAAACGAAGAATGGCTAGTTCGTCTTGTGCGCCAGGGTAATCCACATCTAAATGCATTAAGAAACGATCAAGCTGCGCTTCTGGTAGTGGGTAAGTCCCTTCTTGTTCAATTGGGTTTTGCGTTGCCATGACTAGGAATAGCTCAGGCAGTTGATAGGTATTTCGACCTGCTGTAATTTGTTTTTCAGCCATGGCTTCTAGCATCGCCGCTTGGACTTTGGCTGGCGCACGGTTAATCTCATCAGCCAATACTAATGAGTTGAAAATAGGACCCGGTTGGAACGTAAATTCACCGGTCTCTTGACGGTAAATATCGGTACCGGTTAAGTCTGATGGCAATAAGTCAGGAGTGAATTGAATACGGTGGAAATCTCCCTCAATAGAGCCTGCCAAAATTTTAACTGCACGCGTTTTTGCAAGACCCGGAGGACCTTCAACTAAAATATGACCATCTGCAAGTAGGGCAATTAATAACTGCTTTACTAAATCTGGTTGACCAATGACTTGAGATTCAAGGTAAGTTTGTAATTGTTGAATTTTTAACGCTGGCATAGTTCACCCAATGTCTGGATTGTTTAGTAATTATTGTCTGTGACTCAATAAAGCCACATTAGTTCCTAATAAGATTGGGTTTAGTTCGAAATTATTCAACTATTTAATTAATGAATGTTTTTATAATTATTTATTAAAGCTATGAAATGTACGGTCGTTATATAAAGGGTCTATTTTAGCTGTGGAAAAATTATGATTAATCTAACAATAAAACAGAAACTCGTCGCCGGTATCGTTATCGCTATCATTGCTTCAACTTCTCTTGTGGGTATTGTCGCCCAAAAAAAAGCGTACGAAACTTTAGATGAAAGGCTAACCACGCTTGAACTTCCTACCATTCTCGACCAAATTGGTGGAGAAGTAGATAAAGAGGTGGCAGTACTTTCTGCTGCTGCTGAGCAAATGTCTAATAACCCTTTCATTATCGATGCTATTTCTGATCCTTACATCTCTCCTGAAGACCAAGATTTTCTTATTGGTCAATTAAATAAACTAAAACAACAACATAATCTAAATGATGCATCTGTTGCTAACCGTCAAACAGCAAACTATTGGAATCAGGATGGTTTTTTACGTCAACTAAACAAACAACAAGACGGTTGGTTTTTTGGGTTCACACAAAGTGGCCCTGAGCGTATGTTGAATGTATTTACTGAGCAAAACGACGAAGTAAAACTGTTTGTTAATTTCCAACAGCTAAATGGCGTTTCAATGGCTGGTTTATCTAAATCATTAGATGATATGGTTGCTTTGTTAAATGGATTTAGAATTGAACAAACGGGTTTTGTTTATTTAATGGATGGTGACGGTAATATCAAAATCCATAAAAACAAAGCGATTATGGGCAAGCAAACCATTAAAGATGTGGTTGGCTCTGCTGAAGCATCGGTATTACTGACAAAGAAAAACTTCAATCTAAGTCGCATGGAAAAAGGTGGCCAAGAGATCTTTATCGCTTCGCATTACATTCCTTCAATGGAGTGGTTTATTGTTGCTGAAGTGCCGGTTTCTGAAGTGTTTGAAAGTTTGCATGCCTCTACCCAAGATATCATTATGTGGATTGTGGTGATTATTGCGGTATTTGTCTCTTTAGCGATTTGGGGCGCAGGCTCAATTACTAATAAACTGAACGAGCTTGCACATCGCTTTAAAGAACTAGGTGAGGGGGAAGGTGACTTAACGCATCGTATCGAAGTGAAAGGTAATGATGAAATCACGGAACTTTCAAAAGGCTTTAATAGTTTTGTCGAGAAAATTCACAATACGGTTTCTGAAGTGGTTGAAACCGGTCATGTATTACACACTACGGCTGAGAACGTAGCATTAAAAGCAACATCAACACGTGATAACAGTGAAATGCAGCGTGACCAAACGCTTCAAGTAGTAACGGCTATTAACCAAATGGGCAGTACGATTAACGAAATTGCATCCAATGCGGCGAATGCAGCACAATCAGCAAGTAAAGCGGAAGCAAGCACTCAAGATGGTCGTCAAACTGTGATTGATTCTCGTGATGCAATTACCCAACTTGAAGGTGATTTAGTTCAAGTGAGCCATGTGGTGGAGCAATTAGCGGGTACAACACAAGATATTGGCTCTATCCTTGACGTTATTCGTGGTATTTCAGAGCAAACCAACTTACTTGCGCTAAACGCAGCCATTGAAGCTGCTCGTGCTGGTGATCATGGTCGTGGTTTTGCTGTGGTTGCAGATGAAGTTCGTCAACTAGCAAGTCGTACATCAGAATCGACGGATGAAATCCAGAAGATGATTGATCAACTGCAAAACGAAGCGAAAAATGCGGTGGATGCGATGGAAGCAAGTCACAGTGTAACGGCTCGTGGTGTTGAATCAGCAGATAGTGCAACACAAGTGTTAGCGGGTATTGCAAAAAGTATCACGGATATTTCTGATATGAATACGCAAGTGGCAACGGCAACAGAAGAGCAATCTACTGTGGTTTATACGATTAACCAAAATATCGAAGAAATTAATGGTATTAATGAGTTAACCACCGCTACAGCACAAGAACTTGCGGATTCAAGTCAACAATTGAACGCACTTTCACAACGATTAGATCAATTAGTTGGTGCTTTTAAAGTCTAACAGACGGCTTTAGGTTTACCTTTTGAGGGGTTCTCTTGTAGAATCCCCCTAATTGTTTTTATGAATTGAGAAAATAATCATGAGTGATTTTGAAAAAGAACTTCAAGAAATGGTTCAACAAGAAGCTGATAAACCAGAAGAAGCGTTGCCATCAATTGAAGAGCAAAAAGCCATTGTTGCTGAGCTAAAACGTCTTGAAGAAGCGGGTGAGTTAACACCAGAAGTACTTGAAGCACACTTTGGTAAATTCAGTGCTGACGATAGCGCACCAATCCATTAATTTGAGATTGAATCCATAAAAAATGCCAGCGAATAAATGCTGGCATTTTTGTATCTAAGACATTGGTATTTAAAACATGGCTATCTTAGAGTTTGGTATGGATTAAATTAGAGTAGAAAGCATTCCGATAATACCGCCGAAAATACCCCCCCAAACTACAAGCCACCCTAGGTGATTTTTGATCATATCCTGAACCATTTCTTTCACCATTTTAGGGGTAAGTTCGTTTAGGCGTTGGTCAATAATATCCTCAATCGTCGATTGAATGTCTTCCATCATTTCTGGCGCTTCAAGCTCTTCTTTTAGTGCTTGTTTAAACTGCTCTTGCTGGCTGATCTCAGTAATTGATGCTTTCATTTTTTCAATAAACGGTTCACGCATTGGATCAATGGCTTCTTGACCACCAAACATTGCAAGCATGCCACCAAATTGAGAGTTCATGATCACCTCAACCAAAGAATCAAAGGCTGGTGAAAGGTCGATCTTATCAATCACAGGCTCTAGATTAATGTTTGTGGCAGAACTCATTTCATTTGATAAGAACTTATCTACGTTGGCTTTGGTGAAGAACTGATCCATCATCAAACGCTTAATGCTGGCTTTAAACTCTTCAAAGCGTGCAGGAATAACCCCTGAACCATAAAGACCAGGAACTTTTTCAAACAACATGTGAATAGCAAGCCAGTTTGTTAATGCTCCAGAGAAAGCAAATAGGCCAATATAATAGAGTGTATTTTGTTGCGTGTAATAACCAACACCTAACAAGATTAACGAAATCAAGTTAGTAATCATGCTTTTATTTAACATAGTTATCCTACATGAGTTAAACCAAATATTTTTGTGAAGTTTATCAGTTAGTAAAAGCGTTCAACAAGCGAAAATATGTTTTTCAACGTACAGGTTGAGTGTAAACTGTCGATATATATATATTAACGATTACATTGGGAGTGAAAATGAGTATTTGGAAACGTGAGATGGATTTAACTGTCTTAAACACGACGTCTCGTAATACCTTGATGGAAGCGTTAAGCATTGAATATTGTGCATATGATGATAATTCGATTACTGCATCTATGCCTGTGACTTCGACGGTTCACCAACCACTAGGTATGCTTCATGGTGGAGCATCAGTAGCATTAGCTGAGTCTGTTGCTTCTATCGCGGCAAACTGGTGTGTTGATGAATCAAAATATTGTGTTGGTCTAGAGATAAATGCCAACCATATTAGAGCTGTACGTGAAGGAACTGTTTTCGCCACGGCCAAGCCTTTACATTTAGGTGCAACCACCCACGTTTGGGTGATTGATATTAAAGATCAACGAGACCGCTTAGTCTGCACAAGCCGCTTTACTGTGGCTGTGATGAAAAAGAAAAAGTAGCGACTTGTTGTGGAGAAAGAATATGGAACAAAATGAAATTTTAAGTCATGCTCACGAGTTACCAAAAATTCCGAAAGTGATCCGTGAAATGATGGAATTGGTAAATGATCCTGACGTTGAGTTGCAAGATTTATCAAAAACAATTTCACTTGAGCAAGTGGTGAGTGGTCGTGTATTACGTTTGGCTAACTCTGCGCATTTCTCGCGTGGTAAGAGCGTATCATCAGTTAACCAAGCGGTTGTACGCTTAGGTCTTGAGCCGCTTAAAACTCTGATTATTGCTTCTTCGCTTGTCAGTGCTTTTCCTTATGTTGAAGTGATTGATCTAGAAAATTTTTGGCAAGAAACTTTTGAAGTTGCGGTATTAAGTAAGGCTATTGGTGAAAGTTGTTCAGTTAATCCTAATGACGCTTTTACTGCGGGTATGCTGCATAACATCGGTGATTTGATGATTTATACCGTTATGGCAGATAAAGTTCCTGAGATCTTTGAGAAAATGGAAGCGGGTAGCTCGAAAGTTAGTGCACAACGTTCAACTATCAATACGGACAGTGCAGTTTTAGGTGCTAAATTGGCTGAGAGTTGGAGTTTCTCTAAAGAGTTGGTTTTTGCTATTTCTGAACAATACGAACCAAAAGTTGATAACATTTATTCTCCACTGGCAGCAACGGTTCGTTTGGCGAATGCGATTAATCGTGAGTGGGATAAACTTGAAACACGTGATGCTAAAAAAGTATGGCTTTCTGAGCAGATCGAAGTGGATATTTTATTTGTGAATGAGAATGTGATTGAGCACATTGATGAAGTAAGAGGTTCGGGTGTCGAAATGGCTCGATTAGTTGTGTAATCATGCAAAAAGAGTGGATGTTATCGGCCTTAATTGGCGCTTTTTGTGCGATTGTTTCTTATTTAACTCCGGGCTTTATTGTTAGTAAGTTTTTTGTTGTTGTTGCTGTTTTCTTTTTGGCGAAAGCGATTAGAGCTATTTTCTATTCACTAAAACATCGCCAATATGAAATGTAACTATTGTTAATCAAAGTCTAATGGGCTTTTCGTTCCTGAGAAGTGTAAGCCTATTACGTGAGTATAAATTTGGGTCGTTTTGATATCAGAATGACCCAATAATTCTTGTATTGTCCTTAGATCCCCACCTCGTTCTAAAATTCGTGTCGCAAAGCTATGCCTAAATGTGTGACTGCTGGCTTTCTTATCTATCTCAAGTTTTTTTATTGCATTGGTTACTTGCTTTTGAACGCTTCTATCTAACATGTGATGTCGACGACGCTGGCCTGAACGTGGATCTTTGCTGATCTGTTTTGATGGAAATACATATTGCCAACCATAACTTTTTGCTCTGTGAGGGTATTTTTTTGCAATGGCATTAGGTAGATAAACTTCATCATCACCATTTATCGCATCCATTTTATGTTGTTGTTTCACAAAGGCGAGTTGCGTTTTAAGCTCTGGAATGATGCTCTCGGGTAGTACAGTCGTCCTGTCTTTATTACCTTTCCCGTTTCTTATGGTGATGGTTTTATGGATAAGATCAATGTCATCGACTCTTAGCCTTAATGCTTCGTTTATTCGTAAACCGCTTCCATACATAAGCTGTGCTATCAGCTTAGTGGGGTGGTTAAGTTCATTTATAACGGATATAGCTTCACTATGAGAAAATACTGTTGGCAATTTAGTCGCTTTTTTAGAACGCTTAAATTCAAGGTTATCGACTGATTGTTGTAGATATTCACGACATAAAAATATGAGTGCGTTTAAAGCGGTTTTTTGTGTATTTGGTGATACGTTTTGTTTAACGACCAAATGTTCAAGGTAGTCTGGTATATCAAAAGCGTTAATTTCGTCTTTTGATGTGTAGTTGTTATGACGAATGAAGCAACTTATCCAATATATGTATTGTTTCTCTGTGTTATAAGCTAGTGCACGTGTTCGAATGAAGATTCGAAGCTGATCGGTGAAACGTTGCGAATCAGGTTTTAGATCTAATGGGATATCCATTTTGCTTTGTACGTGGTGGTTAATGGTGTATTGAGTGTAAGTTACCTCACTAGAGTTTCAATTTGGGTTCGTATATTTGAAGGTTAGATTAAATTTTAATGGAATTGTCAGTTTAATCAGTTACATGCATGTGAGGATAAAAGTGAGATATACGAACCAATTACGTATAATTCTTTTGAAATTTCAGTGGTTTTAGGTGCTAGGTTATTGGTTTTGAAATAGAATGTTGAGTTTATACGTACAGAAATATATTCAGTAGAGATTACGAATGTGGTGGGTATAATTAAATGTTAGGCCTTTTTTAATTAATCAGAAGTTTAATAAGGATTTCTATGTCTATAGAAAAATGGAATGAAATTTGTGCTCAAGTGTCGGTTCAGATGATTGAACACGTTAAGTCGTATATAACACCAATTTCTCGAGTTATATCTGATGGCGAAGGGGAGCACCTAGGCACTGGTTCGTATTTTGAGCTAGATGGTGATAGATACTTAATTACAAATGAGCATGTTGCGAAGCACTTAAAAACAAACTCTCTTACACATAAGTTTTGGAATAATGAAAATATATTTAAATTGACTAATCCATCAATTTCTTTATCACATCCAGTCGATGTGGCAATAAGTAAAATTGATGATAATAACTGGGGTGTTTTAGAGCATGAGTCATTAGCCATTCCTTTTGAGCGTTTTTCTAAGTCTCATAATACTGTTGAACATGAATTGTTATTTTTTGCAGGTTATAGTGGTGAGAGGTCAAACTTCTACTTCGGATTTATGAATACACCGGGGACGCCTTATTTGACACAAGAACTGCCTTTGCCTACTACGGTTCCAGAAGCAGACCCTAAATATCATTTTGCGCTACATTATAGTCCCGACAAAGCAACTAGTGTTGATGGAACTTCTAGTCTTCCTGATCCCCATGGATTTAGTGGCTCATTAGTGTGGGATACTAAAGTAATGGCTTGTATCAAAGAAAACAAAGAATGGAGTCCTGAATTAGCAGAAGTAACTGGTATTGTTTGGGGTTGGCCATCAGCAGAAGCATGCATACTGGTAACAAAGGTGGAACATTTGAATCTAGCCACCTTAAAAACTAACCCACCGAACAATGCCTAACAAATGCATCAACACGATTTGCTACATTCGGCATTCTAGATTTCTTTTTGTTTACCGTATTTAGTGGTAAATTTGGCTTAGTTTGCATGGTAGCAAACGTGTTATGCAGGCGTTATAAAGCAAAAAGGGAGTTTTAAGTATGTCATTGAAGCAAGTAGGGAAAACTGATATTCAAGCTAAACATAAAGCGACTTGTCATTGTGGTTTCGTAGAATTAGAACTCTCGCTGCCAAATGGTATTGAAAATCCGCGTCGTTGTGATTGTTCTATTTGTCGTAGAAAAGGTGCGATTGTTGGTTCAGTCAATTTGGATGGAATTAAGATCTTAAAAGGCAGCGAATACCTAAAGCTATATCAATTTAATACTGGTACAGCGAAGCATTATTTTTGTTCTAATTGTGGTATTTATACTCATCATCAACGTCGTTCAAATCCCAATGAATATGGTTTTAATATTGGTTGCTTAGAGGGTGTGAATCCTTTTGATTTAGGCGATGTTGTAACTAATGATGGGGTTAATCACCCAGCCGATAGGTAGCTTTATAACAATCGCATCAACACGATTTGCTACATTCGGCATTCTAGATTATCTTTGGGTTTACCGTATTAAGTGGTAAATTTAGGCTTAATTTGCATAGTAGCAAACGTGTTATGCAGGCGTTATGTTTCTAAAGGGAAAATATGGATATTAATCGTATCGCTCAGATAATCTGCTCTGTGGCTGAGAGTGAAAATAAAGAACTATCTGATATTTCACAGGAAGGTATATTTCATATGCCTGAGTTAGCTTTTGCATATGAATGCGGTAAGGCAATTATCAAAGAATCAAAGAGTATCTTTGGTGAAACGACAGTTGAATGGTGTAGGGAATGCGATCTTAAAAATGGCGGACCAACTGATTTAGTTTTTAAATTGGATTCTGGTTATACCATAGCAATTGAATTTAAGTTGCGAGATACAACGACAGCATATCAAAACGATATTGAAAAACTTGGTCGGATCAAAGAAGAAAAGTGTATAAGATTATTCTGTGCTCTAGTCGACGTATTTAACCATCAATTACCTGATGATGGTCGTCAAGCATATATTGAATGTTTACCTAATTATCAAGTAAAGCCACTTCATAAAGTAACGTTCGATACCAAACAAAGTAGGTATGTAAAACCTGTATCTTGTGTAGCGTGCGTTTGGGAAGTTGGTCAGTCGTTGTAGGGCGAAACATAACAATCGCATCAACACGATTTGCTACATTCGGCATTCTAGGTTTCTTTGAGTTTACCGTGTTAAGTGGTAAATTGAGCTTAATCTGCATGGTAGCAAACGTGTTATGCAGGCGTTATAAGCACCGATTTATTAAGGTTATTTGAGCCAGAGGTAAAGGTTTGAAATTTTCTACGCGTTCAGCGAAAGATAGTGATTTTGAGTTCTTATTTGAACTTAAAAAG
>NZ_JAAUWR010000026.1:0-51227 GCF_014694495.1 Aliivibrio sp. S10_S31
GCTAATGCTAATGCTAATGCTAATGCTAATGCTAATGCTAATGCTAATGCTAATGCTAATGCTAATGCTAATGCTAATGCTAATGCTAATGCTAATGCTAATGCTAATGCTAATGCTAATGCTAATGAGAAAGTGGAAGATATAAAAAAATCAGAACAATCGGTTTTAATTTACTGTGGTTCAGTAAATAAAGAGTACCAAAAAGAAGTGAATGTGGCTGAAGGAAAAAGACTTTCACTTAATGAGGGAGGCTTCTATCAAATTCAACACCTTGAACCTATTGAACCTAAAGGTGCATTTGTTAATCGTGAGCTTGACAGCATAGATGTTGAATCAACGTGTTCCGAATTTTTAATCAGTAATACATCTGATGCATTAGTAAATAAAAATGCAGTATTAGCTCGTGTGTATTTTAACTTTGATAAATCAACATTAACTCAGCGCTCAGAGTATGTGCTTGATAAGCTTTACTCCAAAATGGGCGAGAAAGACATTAAATTTAAAGTTGAAGGTCATACTGATTCAAAAGGCAGCAGTACCTATAACTACGACCTGGGTTTAAAAAGAGCGAATATTGTGTATCAATACTTAGTCCAACAAGGAGCTGAACCTAATCAGTTTTCTGTGGTTACTAAAGGTGAGCGAGAGCCTATTAAAACAAATAAAACTGCAAATGGACGAGAGAAGAACCGACGAGTAGAAATTGAGAAAATTTAATTAATTTAAATTTAATTTTTTGGCTCAGAATAGAGTAATAATGAAATTTTAGAATGTAATATTCTATAGTTTTATTGTTGCTCTATTCTGTTTTGTTTTATCTAAAATTAATAGTTTGTTGTGAATAATATAGATGTATATGTAAACAAGAAAGAGAGATTGCTGACAGATAACATGAGTTTGAATGTGTATTTAACTAAATATGAATTCAAGCTCTTTATTTGTTTATTAGAGTTACCAGGAGTAAATCAAACAAATGATGATTTAATAAGTAGAATATGGAATGATGATAAAAAAGACAACTCAAACTTAATACAATTAATATCTAAGACAAGGCGACATTTAAAGCCATTGGAACATGTATTTAAAATAAAATCACAAAGAGGAGAAGGCTACTCAATAGAAATTAATCAAAATTATACATTTGTAGATAACTGGTTTAAATCTAGTGAAATAAAATCAGAAAAAGAGGTCAATACCTTTATATTCGACTTCAATAATAAAGTGTTTAATAAAGAAATTGTTTTATTATTACTAATTTCAGTAATGATTTCTATTTATGTAGTAAATAGAACTGTGTTTTTCCCTAAATTTAAAACAATGAGTGATAATTTTGTTAAGTTAAGTTGCTCTGATGATAATATTATATTATCAACAACTAAATTGGATTGTTCAATGATTAAGGAAAATTTTTCAAAGAGTAAGAGCTATGTACTATCTACTTTTGATGAAAAAGTTGTTTATACAGAAAAGTGAAATGGTTAATAATTCTCTTATATTAACCATTTTTTTTATTGCTGGATTATTCCTAATAACAAAAGAGGTTAAAGAAAACTATGTAGGTACATTAACTGAATTGTCTGGAGATAAATGTAAATATAGGGTTACTATTATTGATTATAAAAAAATCATCGTGAATAAAGCAATCTATGGTTTGAACGATTTTTCAAGTCATATGTGTTTATTTTCTTTAAATCATATAAAAGATAATAAGTATGTTTTGTTAAGTTCAGAATTATATTCAAATGAATCAAATTTTTTAACTTGTGATGGTTTTTTTAGCAATTTGTCAATGATTGCATTTTATCAAGATGATAATGGACTATTTTTAGAAAATAATAATACTTATTTATTTTTAAACAAAATAAAATAAAAATAGGCTCAAGTGAGCCTATTTAAAAATTTTTGTTATTATTGAGTCTAACTCTTTATTTTCAATTGGTTTTGCAAGATAACCGTCACAATGTTTTTTAATCTCAAGCTCTTCATGAACCATACCATGCGCCGTAATTGCTATGACAGGTATATGATGTGTTCGTTCTGATGACTTGATGTGTTTGGTCAGTTCTATGCCATCCATAATTGGCATTTTGATATCAGTAAAAATAATATCAGGTAAATCTGTTGCTGATTCAAGTTTCTCTAGCATGTCTTGACCATGTATTGCCTCGATGATTTCAAATCCATAATCTTCAACTTTCTTTTTTAGTACTTCGCGATTGAACTCAATATCATCAATAATTGCAATTCTTTTTGTTCCTGTAAACTTAGTCACATTTCGACGCATTGTATGGTATTGTTCGATCAATTTAGATTTGATGATTTCAATATCTTTTAATTTAATGCAAATAGATGTTCCTATTCCAACTTTACTTTTAATTGAGATATTGCCATTCATATCTTCTATTATTTTTTTAGTAATAAACAAGCCAAGACCAGTACCATATTCTCTGTCTTTATCATAGAGTTGTTCAAATGGATTGAATATACGTTCTAAATCTTTTTCTTCAATTCCTCGGCCATTATCTGTAAATACCATGATAAGATCGGTTGTTGTGGGTGTTGAATTTTCATACTTAACATCAATATCTATTTTCCCTCCGTCTTCAGTAAACTTAATGGCATTACTTAAGATATTCATTATTATCTTATTTATATATTTTTTATCTATATTTAAATGATGAAATTCCGTTTTTTTGTATTGAATTTGGATGTTCTTTGATTTTGATTGAAATTGTGTAATATCAATAATATCCGAAATGATATTGTCAATCGAGTTTGGTTTATTGTGGGCAATGATTTTGTCGGCTTCAATTTTACTTAAATCTAGAATGTCATTTACCATTTCTAATAAACCTTGACCGGCTTTATTTAATGTCTCTAATGTCTTCTTTTTCTCACTATTTTCTTCTTTTTCAATAAGATATAAACTTAGACCTAATACTGCATTTAAAGGTGTTCTTAATTCATGTGATATATTAGCTATAAATTTTGATTTATTGATATTAGCTTTTTCTGCTTGTTCTTTTGATTGTTGAAGAAGTTTCGTTCTTTCAGTTATTTTACTTTCTAAGTTATTGACTAAAATTGAGATATCTTGAGCCATCAAAGACACATTTCTTGCTAAGGTTCCTAATTCATCTTTCCTATATAATAAAGGATTATTGTATTCATAGTTACCTCTTTGAATCTCTTTGATCCATTCACTAAATAAAATTAGTGGACCTTTTACATAATAAGTGATTAAAATTGATGTTATAAGAGTGAATAAGGTAATAAATATTATTGTGTTAAATAATTTATTACTAAAAAGGATGTAGTTATTATCAATTTTATTCGTTAGATCTTGGTCATAATTGATCGATAGTTTTTTCTTTATAAGGGTAACTATGCTCCATGGGAGGTCTTTTACGGGTTGAATTGCAATAATATGGTCTTCGCCGTTTATTTTTATTTCTGAATCCCATGTTTCCTTTTTTTCGATTTTTCTCATTGCTATCATTAGGTCATAAGAAATTTCATCTAGTTTTGTAATGTCCTTAAGTTTTTGTTTATAAAGAGATAAGTATTGTTTGCTATCTGAATTGTCTGTTACGACATTCATGTTTTTATCTACTATTATTGTAACGAAGTCAGAGTAATAGTCTTTATTCTTTAATTTATTGAGCAGTTCGGTTACGTCTGTTTGAAAAATTAAATATGTACTTTCATTAATTTTATACTGCTGAGTAACGTGTGTTTCATCGGTAGTGTATCTGATCTTTACATCACTGATGGTTACATTAGTAGAATACTTTTTTAGCTCTTGTACAGCAGTGTCTAAGATATCTCTTGATTTAATCGAGCGAATGTTTTTGATTAATTCAACGTATCTTTTGGAGATGTTTTTAATCTCAATCATTTTGCGGTTTAATGAATTGCTTACATCAAGTGAATAATGCAAAGCACTTTGATGTAAGTACTTATTTTCCGCATTTGCAGCAATTGTTTTTATTTCTTCTTGATTTGAAGTGATTATCTTATACGACGTAAACGAAATGAAGACGGAATAGGCAATAATGGTACCAGCAAGAGCAACAAAGAATTTGTTTTTCAAAAGCATTAGTTGTCCTTTCTTTTCTTAATTATGGTATAGGGTAATATTTTTCTTTACTGTATTTTTTAACGTTTTTATCGAAAAAGGCTTTTCTAATATAGTTTGCTTAGGAAAATTGTATTGTTTCATCTCTAATAGTTTCTCGAACGACCCCATTAAAATGACATTTTGCGCAGCAGTGAAAGGATTAAACGATTTTTCACTTAAAAGTTTCATTTTATCTTCAATTGTGTATTTTTCACTGTCTAAATCATAAACAACAAGATCGGGTACAGGTATCTTATGCATGTCTTTTTCTGTGAGTTTATGAAAATTTGCGACTGTCATTGTCTTAGTATCATGTACATCATTTAGTTCACTCAGTACTTTATTTGCTACATCTTTGATAAGAAAGTAATTACTTACTATTAATATGTTCATAACTATGGCTCAAAAAATGATGGATTTCAGTTCACCATACTAATAGTTATTTAGATTGGTATTGATAGCATATTCAACTTAGCCTTTTAAATTTCTGCCTAAAGATCATTTATCTTGTTTTTCTCCTTTCGATAACGAATGTATAACTTTCGTTTTTTGTGGCAATGTTTCAAATAATCTTGCTGCGCAAGTTGGTCAGACCTGTTCGTTTGCTTGTTTTATGCTTTAGATCTTCTTTTTAGAATTCTGACACGTGCTTTCTGTGCTCGAACGCTCATTTTGATTGTGTTGATATTTTAAATATTAATAATAAGAGTACATTTCTTGGTGCTTAACGTGAATGCTGTACCTACATATAACGAATAAAACGCATAAAGGAATCAATCATGAGACAAAACAAACAACATACCTTGTTTGGTGAATGCCTTGCAGAGTTCATTGGAACAGGGTTACTGATCTTTTTTGGGGTTGGCTGTGTTGCCGCTTTAGTGTTAACTGGAGCTGAATTTGGTCAATGGGAAGTCAGTATTATATGGGGCTTTGGTGTTGCCATCGCTATTTATTGTACTGCTGGGGTATCAGGTGCTCATATCAACCCAGCAGTTACTATTGCACTTGCTGCTTTTCATGGTTTTGATAAAGCGAAAGTTCTTCCTTATATCGTCTCACAAATGCTTGGTGCTTTTTGCTCTGCAGCATTAGTTTACTCTCTATACAGTAATTTATTTGCGGATTATGAAATCGCAAATGGTTTCCTAAGAAGCAGTGAAGCCGCATTATCCACTGCAGGTATCTTCTCAACTTATCCTCATCCCTCTTTGTCGATACTTGGTGCTTTTGCTGTTGAATTTGTAATTACTGCTGTGCTTATGTTTGGAATTTTGGCACTAGGAGATGAGCATAATGGTGCTTCTCGTGGACCAATGAACCCATTACTTATTGGTATTTTAATCGCTGTTATTGGTGGTTCGCTTGGGCCGCTAACGGGTTTTGCAATGAACCCTGCTCGTGATTTCGGACCAAAATTATTTGCATATCTAGCTGGATGGGATTATGCCTTAACTGGGGCGAAAGAAATTCCGTACTTTATTATTCCAATCTTAGCTCCTATTGCTGGTGCATGTTTTGGTGGTTGGGCATACCCAAAAATGATTGGTGCTTATCTACCTACGGCAGGGCAAGGTTGTACGATTCCGAATCAATGTGATAAAGATGAAGATAATAAAACGGCTGAAGCATAATTATTAGAATAAATAATATCTAACAAATAACACCCTACAATTAAATATAATAAAGGAAACTCATCATGACTGAGCAAAAATACATTGTTGCACTTGACCAGGGTACTACGAGTTCTCGTGCTGTCATTCTTGACCACGATGCCAATATTGTCAGTGTTTCTCAGCGTGAATTTACTCAGATTTATCCAGAAGCTGGATGGGTTGAGCATGATCCACTAGAAATCTACGCAACACAAAGCTCTACACTTGTTGAAACGTTAGCAAAAGCTGGGATTCGCAGCGATCAAATTGCAGGTATAGGTATTACCAATCAGCGTGAAACAACGATTGTTTGGAATAAAGAGACCGGTAAGCCTGTTTATAATGCCATTGTTTGGCAATGTCGCCGTACCGCTGATACGTGTGAAAAATTAAAAGAAGCAGGATTAGAAGAATACATCCGTGAAAATACCGGTCTTGTTGTAGACCCATACTTCTCTGGAACCAAAATTAAATGGATTCTAGATAATGTAGAGGGAGCACGTGAAGATGCAGAAGCTGGTAAGTTGTTATTTGGTACTGTTGATACATGGCTTGTGTGGAAGATGACACAAGGGCGTGTCCACGTAACCGATTATACCAATGCATCGCGTACTATGGTGTTTAATATCAATACACTTCAATGGGATGAAAAACTGCTAAAAGAGTTAGATATTCCACTTTCAATGATGCCTGAAGTGAAATCATCATCAGAAGTATATGGTGAAACAAACATCGGTGGTAAAGGTGGAACACGTATTCCTATTGCAGGCATTGCAGGTGATCAGCAAGCAGCACTTTACGGGCAAATGTGTGTTGAACAAGGCCAAGCAAAAAATACTTATGGGACAGGCTGCTTCTTGTTAATGAATACAGGAAAAGAAAAAGTAACCTCTCGTAATGGCCTACTAACTACATTGGCTTGTGGTCCTAGAGGTGAAGCATCTTATGCTCTTGAAGGTGCAGTGTTTATGGGGGGGGCTTCTATCCAATGGTTACGTGATGAAATGAAACTGTTGGCGGATGCTAAAGATTCAGAGTACTTTGCGACCAAAGTAGACACCTCTAATGGTGTATATGTTGTTCCAGCTTTTACTGGTCTTGGCGCACCATATTGGGATGCTTATGCTCGCGGTACAATTGTGGGTTTAACTCGTGGTTGTGGTTCTAACCATATTATTCGTGCAACGCTTGAAAGTATTGCTTATCAAACTCGTGATGTAATTGATGCTATGCAGGCGGATTCTGGTATTAAATTATCTGCACTTCGTGTTGATGGTGGTGCGGTAGCGAATAATTTCTTAATGCAATTCCAATCGGATGTTTTAGATGTTGCGGTGCATCGTCCAAAAGTTACTGAAGTAACGGCTCTTGGTGCTGCATACCTTGCTGGTTTAGCCGTTGGCTTTTGGAATGGTCTTGATGAGTTAGCAGATAAAGCTGTCATTGACCGTTCGTTTGAACCACATCATGATGAAGAAAAGCGTAATCAACGTTACCGTGGTTGGAAACGCGCAGTAAAATGTGCACAATCATGGGCAGAGTTGCATGATGAAGAGTAATTAATCTACTTTGATGAATAATCATACAAAAGGAGCATATATATAGTGCTCCTTTTTTCTTTTCCGAACTTTAATTGATATATATCACGCATATTCATCGCAATTATTTCCAATTTTATTCGCTTCTTTGTACACTTTATTGAGTAAAATATTAAGTTGTTGATTGTTCGTAATTAGGGGAGTAATTCGTGAAGCAATTATCAAGACATCAAGAAATCGTAAACTTAGTACAGCAACACGGATACGTCAGTACTGAAGATTTAGTTGAGCAATTTAAAGTTAGCCCACAAACCATCCGTCGTGATTTGAATGAATTAGCCGATGAAAATAAAATTCGTCGTCACCATGGTGGGGCAACCATTCCTCTTAGTTCAGTTAATACAGCCTATACAACACGTAAGGTAATGCAATTAAATGAAAAAGACACCATTGCAGAGGCATTAGCAAAGCATATTCCTGATGGTGCAACACTGTTTATTGATATCGGAACCACGCCTGAATCCGTAGCTAAAGCCTTAGTAAAGAATCACAAAGACCTACGTGTTGTTACTAACAATATCAATGTTGCTATGATTTTAATGGCAAATCCAGACTTTAAAGTGATTTTAGCTGGTGGAGAAGTTCGTAATCGTGATGGTGGAATTGTTGGTGAAGCAACATTAGATTTTATTAAACAATTCCGTTTAGATTTTGGTATTTTGGGGATCAGTGGTATTGATTATGATGGTTCACTACTGGATTTTGATTATCATGAAGTGCGAGTAAAGAAAGCAATTATTGAAAACAGTCGTAGTGTTTATCTTGCTGTGGATCATACGAAATTTGGTCGTAATGCTATGGTTAATTTAGGTAGCATTACTGAATTGCATATGATTATCACCGATCAAGAGCCACCAGAAGAAATTGTAACTATCCTAAAAGATAATGAGATCCCTTATGAAGTAATTTCAAAGTAGCTCTCATTTTTGACCGATAAACGATCCCTGTTCTTGATTGAGATCAGGGATTTTTTATATCTGTATCACAGTAAATGTTCGAATTCGAAAATATAAAGTGACTATAAACGAAAGTTAAGTTATCGTGTTTTTATCGTAAATCATGTTCGTTCGCTCATTTTGTGTAAAGGTCAGACTATGAATAATGAAAATCAAACTCATATAGCCGATTCAGTTTTAGACGTCATTGTTGTTGGTGGCGGTATTAATGGCGCAGGTATTGCTGCAGATGCTGCTGGCCGAGGGCTAACCGTAGGTTTATATGAAGCATCTGATTTTGCTTCTGCAACTTCATCAGCTAGCTCAAAACTCATTCATGGAGGCTTACGATATTTAGAACATTATGAGTTTCGCTTAGTTTCTGAAGCATTAGCCGAACGTGAAGTGTTATTGGCTAAAGCACCACACATTGCAAAACCAATGCGTTTTCGTTTACCCCATCGTCCATTTTTACGCCCTGCATGGATGATCCGTGCTGGCCTTTTCCTTTACGATAATTTGGGTAAACGAACAACACTTCCTGCTAGCCATTCAGTTGATCTTGCTGTATCCGGTTTACTTAAAAGTGAAATAACAAAAGGTTTTGAATATTCGGATTGTTGGGTAGATGATGCTCGTTTAGTTATTTTAAATGCGATGGCTGCAGAAAAAAATGGAGCTGAAGTTAAAAACTATTGCCGAGTAGAAAAGGCGATTCGTGTTGATAATATTTGGCATGTAACGGTTTTTGATGTGCAAGCGAATGTTCGTTTTGAACGTAAAGCTAAGGCATTGGTTAATGCTGCTGGACCATGGGTAAAACAGTTCTTTGATGACAGTTTAGAAGACGAGTCTCCTCGCAATATTCGCTTAGTAAAAGGCTCGCATATTGTGGTGCCTAAAATTCACAATGAAGAACAAGCGTATATTTTACAAAATAAAGATAATCGCATTGTGTTTGTTATTCCTTATATGGAAGATTTTTCAATTATTGGTACTACCGATGTTGAATATAAAGGTGACCCAAGAAAAGTAGAAATTTCTGAAGAAGAAGTTAACTATCTTATTGATGTTGTTAACCAACACTTTGTTGATCAAATAAAACGTGATGATGTTGTTTGGACTTATAGTGGCGTACGTCCACTATGCGATGATGAATCCGATTCACCTCAAGCGATTACCCGAGATTATACGTTAGAATTAGAGCAAGAGTTAGATCAAGCTCCATTACTCTCCATTTTTGGTGGCAAATTAACGACCTATCGTAAGTTAGGTGAAACGGCGATGAAAATGTTGAACCCATATTTTACTAAAATGGGGACGCCATGGACCAGAAATGTTGCATTACCTGGTGGTGATTTTGATTATCCTCGACATCAACTGGTCGATAATATCTGTAGTAAACATCAATGGTTAGCTAAAGAAACAGTGGCACGTTATGTTAATCAATTTGGAACATTAACCTGGACTTTATTAGAGGGCATTGAGTGTCAATCTGATATGGGAGAGTTGTTTGCTCAAGGTGTTTATCAAGCAGAAATTGATTATTTAATTAAACATGAATTTGCTCAGAACGCAGAAGATGTTCTATGGAGAAGAACTAAGCTTGGTCTATATTTGACAGAAGAAGAAGAAAAACAAATAGCGTTATATATCGAAAGTTATTTAAGTCATAGACATAAAGTAAAACTTCAACATGTGATATAAACGAAAGCAGCCATGATTGGCTGCTTTTTTTATGTATGCTTATAAGCAATGTATGAAATGTTCATCTCATCATTAAAATAATAACTTATGTTTTTAGATATCGGGTATGAATAACTATAAGACTGTTTTTCTCTAGGGCCTGATAGCAGATTGTATGCATAAGTCATTTTGCTATTCTTTACCATACCAAATTGAAATCGTAGTGAAAGCAGATTATCGTCATCAATTTTTTTTATTAAATATTTATGATGATTTTTATTCTTTATTGGG
The DNA here is from genome assembly GCF_014694495.1 of Aliivibrio sp. S10_S31. Lineage (NCBI taxonomy): Bacteria > Pseudomonadati > Pseudomonadota > Gammaproteobacteria > Vibrionales > Vibrionaceae > Aliivibrio > Aliivibrio sp. S10_S31. The sequence continues at coordinate 10,286 of NZ_JAAUWR010000026.1, forward strand.
GTTATTTTGTTGACTGAGGCATAGCCAAACCCTCCAGAATAGCCAGACTCTTTGATATAAGTTGTCTTTTTTGAAAAATAAGCATTGTTGTTTGTTTTTTCTAAGTCAAAGTTTATAAATAACTCTCCATTATATTTTTTGTTATTTAACGATCTTAATTGTATTTCTGCTGATAACGAAGTTAATTTATCTTTTTTCCCTAATAATAAATCCATATCATCATCAAATTTAACATTAGATATTAAATCTGCCATCTTAATCGGTGTTGATTCTTTTTTAAAATAAATGGCATTATAAACGTTAGTACATATATTATTTTTAAGCTTACATGCTGAAATCGAGATGAAATTATTTTGATTATTTATAAAATATTTAACATTATCTTCTAATTTCAACTTGCTAGTATCGAATTTATTTGATGCAGATGTAGTTACTATATTATTGTTTATTTTTTTGAATTTAAATGATGTCAGTTTCTCATTTCCTAAATTAGAAACTGGGTATTCTAATATTAATATAGATATTATGCTTAAAAATAAAACCAAAGCAGAATACATTCCCATACTTTGATCTTGAACGAGATGCGCCGCTTTGTACCCTTTACCTTTTACGGTTTCAATTGGTTCTAAGCCATGCATACTTAACTTCTTGCGTAGTAAGGAGATAGCTTGCGGAACGACTGATGAATGACATTTAATTTCTTTACACCATGAGTGGTTATGAATCTCCTCTTTAGTAAAGATAACGGTAGGATTTTGTATCAGTAAAGATAGAATATTTCGTTCTACTGAGTTTAATTTTATTTCCTTATTACTTTTTGTGATGATCTTTTTTTCATTTATCAGTAATGTGAAATTATGAAATTTAATTTTATTAGACATTGTAACCCCTATATTCTAAATGACCTATGATTCTCAAATATGATATTTAAAATGTCTATGATTATTGGGGATTATTTTTAGATTAATTTGATTATGTAGGATTCTATTTAAGTAATTTATTTGTTTTTATTTTTTTTGCTTTTTTTATTTCTAACGATGTCGCAGTTATGAGAGGATGGAATTCTGTTTCTTATTTAATCGATATATATTATAAGGATATTTATATGGAAAGAATCACTCTTATATGTAACTCAATGCAATCATTTATGGATCTTTGTGAAAATAATTTAGTTACCTCATGTTTTGTTCACTGTACCTTTATCGTCGAGTTAAGTGATTTTAAATGGATGGAAAAACGGTTAAAAGATAAAAGTGGTAATGGTTTGTCCGTGACCAAATTAGTCAAAGATGGTTACTTCTAAGATAAATTTACACACTAACTAATAAATACTTGGAAACTGATTTGATAGGAGTAATATCAAGCAACCATTAACAGTGAGATCTCAAAATGAAAATAAAAATTCTCTCTATGCTTGTTGCTTCCTGTGTTGCCTATTCAGCCAGTGCTTGTACTGGTATTTCTCTTTCAACAACTGAGCATGATTATATTCAAGCGAGGACGATTGAGTGGGGACAAAATGATCTTAATAGTAAGCTTATTATCTCTCCGCGTAACCATGCTTACGTCTCAACGATGCCAGATCAAAAAAATGGATTGAAATGGAATTCTAAATATGGATTTGTCGGTATTTCAGTAAGTGATGACCGATTTATTGCAGATGGTGTTAACGAAGAAGGGTTAACTGCTGGGCTGTTTTATTTTAAGAATTACGGCTCGCTAGAGAAGTATGACCCCAATGATACTAAAAGAACCATTACAGATATGGATTTTAACCGTTGGATGTTATCTCAATTTAAAACAGTAGCAGAAGTCGAACAAGCGATTAATAAAATTAAAATTGTTCCAGTGTATATTGACGCGAAAGGTACTCCATCACCGACGGCACATTGGCGAGTTGCTGATAAACAAGGGAATAATATCGTTATTGAAATAATGAACAATGGTGAAGTGAATGTTCATAAGAATACGGCAAAGGTATTAACTAATGCACCTGATTACCAATGGCAAGTGACTAATCTTAATAATTATATTCATTTAGTTCCAGGAGCAAGCCAAGGGCAGAAAATCAATGATGTGAATGCCTTTTCATTTGGTGTTGGTTCAAGTTTCTTAGGTCTTCCTGGGGATATTACACCACCATCTCGATTTGTACGTGCTGCATTTTATGTTAATTCTGCACCTATTATGAAAACAGAAAAGCAAGCGGTATCGCAAGCGTTTCATATTTTGAATAATTTTGATATTCCAATTGGTAGTGAGTTTAGCGCTAAAGAACATATTCCTGATTTACCTAGCGCAACTCAGTGGACTTCGGTAATTGATCAAACCAATGGCGCATTTTTTTATAAAACAATGCGAGATAGTACTATTAAGAAAGTAGATTTAACTAAAATAGACTTTAATGAGAAAGAAGAGGTGAAACGCCCACTCGATTCTGGGCGTTTTCATGTGATTGATGTGACCGGTGGATTGTAATTTATTAAATAAAAATAAGCTTCATGCCGGGTGAAGCTTATTTTTCTTCGACTTCTTGCGTTTCCGCTTGTTAATGTACATTGCTTTATCAGCTTGCTCTAATGCACTTTTTACGTCGTGTTCTATTGAAGAGACACCAAAAGAGAAGGATAAATCTAAACCTTTTTGTTGAAAATGTTCTTCAAAACTCGTTCGTATAGCGGCTAATTTTTTGCTTATGTTCATTGTTGAGGTTGAATCAAAACATAGAATAAATTCATCACCACCAAAACGGATTAATAAATCTTCTTTTCTTAAATATTTATTAATTAAGCGTGCACCTTCTTTGAGTTGTAGATCACCACACTGATGCCCTAGCTCGTCATTAATGTTTTTAAAACCGTCCAAATCAATAAACGCCATGGTGTTATACAAATTTGTATCTATGTGTTCTAACTTTATCTTTGTAAAACAGCCTGTTAATGGGTCTATCGCAGCATTTCCTTCTTGATCATCTTCGTAGACGAAAGTCATAATGAAAGTTTTATCAAAGTATTTAATTTTCTGTCTATAAGTATGAAAGTATTGCGTACAACTTCCGACTTCTACCGTTTCATTGGAAATCAGAATATCTGAGCTTTTGTTTAATAATTGTTGATCAAGTTGCAAGCAGGTCTGATAGTCAGGATATCTGGCCAACACTTCGTCAACTGGCATTCCGACTAAGCTACATCCAAGGTAGTCGATATGTTTTTGATTATTATAGATTGCAACCCCATGTTCATCTCGTAAAATGAAAAGACAATTACAATGTTTCATTAAATTTGTTGTAAAAAGAATTGATGGGCTTTTAATACCATCAAGTAGTTCTTGATATTTTAAATTTAACGCATTTAAATTAAAGTTATTATAATCAATACCAAGTAAATTAAATGGATCTTGACGTTTTAGGTTGCTAAGGGCGACAGTGAGTTCAGTATTATTTCTAGCAATATTTATATTATAAATAAAACGATCAATAGGTTCATTGTATTTATTATCACTGTCTAATGAACGATTACTTTTTTCTTTATGTCGTGAATTAAGTTCATTTAGTTCTAAGGGATACGATAAATGATAACCTTGAGATATCACAGAACCAAAGGAATTAATTAAGTTTAACTGGTTTATGCTTTCAATGCCTTTTATCGCTACTTTATAACCGAGAAATTTATGTAATTTATGATATAAAGAGCGTAAAAAGCAAAATGATAAATAGTCATCACTAATCGTACTAATAAGAGAACGATCAATTTTTATATAATCAAAATTGAGGTCTAGTAATGGGTCAGAATGCTTACATTCTGTTCCATAGTCATCAAGAGTAAAAAGTACGCCTAATGCCTTCAATCGTGTCATATTTTGCTTTATTTTCTCTAACTCATAGTCTTGGTTTTTGAAGTTAAGTTCTAGAGTAAATCCTTGGTGTTGAGAAAATATTTGTTCGCAATGTTCAATAAACTCATTTGATTCCAGGCTTTTAGCGAATACATTTATCGAAATATGAATGCTTTCGTTGTTTTTTAACGTTAATTTGTCTGATACGACATGCGAAACAACCTCTTTATCAAAAGACGTTTTATCTTCAAGTGATTCAATGAATTCATTTGGAAGAATCGTTGAGTTTTTAAATCTAATTAATGCTTCGTAAGAAACAATAGAACCTTCAAAGAAGTTAGGCTGATAAATGAAATATTTATTCATAATCATCGTTATTATTTTACTAGAAAAATTGTCGCTAATGTAGCACGCTTTATTTATATTGCCTTTGAATATTTTTAGTACAAATCAAGACATTGATCACATTTATAAATTGATTATATATGTATTTGAAAATCCATATTTTAATTACCCATCTAAGATGGTGATTATGAATATAATGTTATGAGTAAATTAATCTAAAATATTTTAAATTAAAGGGCGTTAAGTAGTTGATATGTAGTTATTTACCTCTTTTTTTATGTTGCCGCCCACTCCTTACTAACAATTTAGTCATGTAGACTTAACTTTTAAAAATATAAATGGAAATGGTAGTTAACAAAAATATGTATGAACAAAACGTCATAGTTAAAAAACAAACTTTAAAAGGCAAAGAACAAGTTGAATGTGATGTATCGATGCGTTCTGTTTTGAGCTCTGAAGAGATTTTTTTTATTGAAACATTGCTAGACGTAAAAATTATTTTTGCTCATTCATTTCCAAGTCAAATGGACAATCGTCGTTAACAAAGGATAACTCGTGGAATACTTTCAACGCATTTTTATGAATCTTAAAGTTAGGTACCAAGTACTGTTGCCTGTAGTCATAGCTGTATCTCTTACTGCCATTTTATCAATGGTTATAATGAACAGTTATGACAGACTTGGAAATAATTCAATATCAATGGATTACAACTCATCAGACAGTACTCAATTAACAGAAGCACAAGAAAAACTGTTACACTTAAGAATTGCTGTGAGTCGCTCAATAGGTATTCCTGATGAGCTGTCTCTTTCTTATTCTAAGTTTGAGGAAACCGATAAAATGGTTTCTGTTTTATTTAATGAAGTTAGGGCTTCAAGCAGTAAATTGTCATCTTCAGACGATTTCATAAATAAAATGAATGAAGTAAGTCGATTACTTGGTATATATGGTGAGAACCTTTCTGATAACATTAATCTTTATAAAGATATGGATAAAGCATGGTCTGATTTACCTTGGATAACTGATTATATTAATGAAGCTAACCGTATTATTTTAGCAAGCACTACAGATGAGTTTGAAAGAAAAGAATGGAATAAAATTAGACAAGAATTATATGCATCAACCGCGATCGTTGTTGTTAGAATGTCATCTGTTTATTCGTTAGATTTAAACTCAGCTTTTAAAAATGAATTGAATCTCCGTTTTAAAAAAATATTTGAAGAAACGAATAAGATCAAAAACATTAAAGCCAAAGAAGTTTTACTAAAAGGGTTCAAAGATTATTATGCAGTTAATGATGTTTTATGGAAGCAAGGACATTTAATTAATATTAATAATAGTGAATTGGTTGATGTTGGTACTAAAGCGGATTCGATCTTATCTGGTCTATTAACCGAAATTATGAATAAAACACATCACTTGAGTCTTGATGCGACTAAGCAAATTGATGAAAGTAAGTCCTTTATGCTTTTATTCTTAATAGCTGTAGCAACATTGTCTATTGGTATTGGTTGGTTGACTGCAAAAATTATCGCTAAGCCAATCCTCGAAATACAGGGGCAAATGAAACTGATTGCTTCTGGAGATTTGACTTATTTAACTAGGCTGGAAGGTTCGAATGAAGTTGGTCAGTTATGTGTTAACACAGACGATACGGTTGCTCACTTAAAAAGTTTAATTAATGATTTAAGGAACGTTGGAGATGAGGTGTCATCAGCTTCAACAGAATTAGCGGCAGTAATGGTGCAGAGTGAAGCTAATGCCAGTGATCAAAAATCACAGGTAGAACTAATTGCGGCAGCAGTAACTGAATTATCCGCGTCTTCTGCGCAAGTTGATGCTTCTGCTTCGCAAGCTGATGAGCGAGCAAGACATGTTTTATCGTTGACGGTAGAAGGGTCCAAAAGTGCGAATGAAAGTGCTAACTTGAGTAGTTCTCTTGTACAGCAAATGGATTTGACCTCAGAAGAAGTGACTAATTTAAAAGTTCAAACCGATAAAATCAGTGAAGTTATTACTGTTATTGAATCTATCTCGGAACAAACGAATTTATTAGCACTAAATGCTGCAATTGAAGCGGCAAGAGCTGGTGAGAGTGGGCGAGGGTTCGCTGTCGTTGCTGATGAGGTACGAGTCTTAGCTGCCAAAACTCAGCAATCAACACAAAATATTCAAGAAATTATTGATAATTTACAGCAAAAATCTGTTGATGTAGTTCAGTCTGTTGATGAGTCAATTCAGATCATTCATGAAACAACACGAATGAGTGAAGAGACCAATCAGAAGCTAGGTGATATCTCTGATGCAATAGAAGAGATAACATTAACGAATTCGGAAATGGCAGCTGCTGCGAATGAGCAGAACAGAGCAATTTCTTCGATAAGCGAAAATGTAAATGTGATCAGTGAGAGCATAAATCAAAATGTAGAAGGAATAAAAGAAAGCTCTCAGGCCAGCAATCATTTATCAGAGCTGTCTGAAGGTCAAAAATCTAAGTTAGCTTTTTTTAATGTGTAATGAATAAACTCAATAGGCTGTATCAATTTGATACAGCCTATTGTTATTTATAGAAAAAAGTTAAGTAACCGATATTTGCATTTTCCATGTAGACATAGTTCACTCCATTTCCCATTGGGTAAATATGATTAAAGTAAGTGGAATGAGTTCCATTTTTCATAAGAGGAAAAGCATACAGTTGACTTTGATCTTTTATAGTTCCAAATTGTTGTCGACCTGATTTAATGCCACTGTATTTCATATCTCTGCTTATTTTAGAAATATAATGTTCATTTGATTGATTTGTGATTTTTTTTGTTTCTGCGTTAAGATTAACAGAGTATCCAAAACTACCAATATAGCCAGATTCTTTTACATAGGCAGATAATTCTGCTTTGTAATGATTTGTCTCTATTTGACTTACATCATAATTAACAAATACATGCCCTGTATAAGATTCATTATTTAAAGCTCTTAAGTTTATGCTACTTGAAACTTTGTAACTACTGTGTTTATTTGAATTACAAAAAACAGGTTCTCCCTTTGGCTTATCGAATTTAAAAGACACGTCACCGATTAGTTTATTCATATCGATTTTGCTATTTTCATCATCAATGAAGAGTATTTTGTTGTATATACTTGTGCATTTTTGATTGGTTATTTTGCAAGCAGATAAGCTTATCGCTTTTTTTTGTACATGTATAAAGTACTTAACATTTTCATTAAGTATTTCGGGGCTTACTACGATAGGGGCTGAGTTTGAGGTTTGATAAATATTATCATCGACTTTGAGCAGTGATTGATCAATTTTGGGTTGTTCGTCTGGCTTTTGAATATAAAAACCATATGTGGTTATGCTGCATGCAAGTATTGCGATTGTAATACCACACTTTTTCTTTCGTTTAGACAAACAACGTTTTCTGCTTGGTGTTGCTTTATATCCCTTTCCTTTTACTGTATCTATAGCGTCAATGCCATCTCGATATAATTTTTTGCGTAAAATTGAGATGGCTTGGGGTACTACGCTGGTATTGTTATTTAGCTCTTGATCCCAAGCATAATTAAGAATTTCTTCTTTACTAAATACTTGTTTTGGCGCTAATAAAAGCAACGTTAATATCTTACATTCGGTTTCTGTTAACTTTATTTCATTATTTTTTTTTGAAATCGAGTTATCCGCGATGTTCAATATGAAATCGCGGTGCTCAATTTTTATTCGTTTAAGCATAGAGTGAATAGACTGTATTTTATATATTCGATGTATTAATTGTTATTATATATAAGATTGTCAATACCGATGTCAAGTTTGTATCAAAAATGAACACTATATTTCTAAGTATTTGATTTTGATCACTTATTGTTACTCTTTGTATTTTAAGGGTAAATATTTTTTCTTGCTGTCATGGGCTTTGGTAATGTTTTGGTATTTTTCTTGTGAATTTGTATCTTGAATGTGATTTGTTTGAGTGATATTTGTGGGCGTTATACCCACAAATATACAAAGGTTAGATTAGAGCTTCACAAAGCAGTGAAATCGGATGGATGGTTGTAGTGTTAGTGTTTTCTTCGATTTGCCATTTACAAGTTTCACAATCAGTAATTGCGTAATCAGGTTTGGCAGCTTTAATTTTGTCGAATATATTCTTACCTATAGCAACTGATGTTTCGTAGTTTTCAGTTTTAAATCCATAAGTGCCCGCTAAACCACAGCATTCACTATCTAATACCTGCACCTCTAAGCCAGGAATAGCTCGGAGTAACTCAATAGTATAAATATTGCCGCCACTGCGTTCTAAATGACAAGGAGTGTGATAAACAATTTTCTTATTTAGAGGCTTCATTTTAGGTCCTCGACCATTCATGATTTCTTTTAATAAGAAACGAGTAACGTATTCAATCTTTTTGGCTACTTTGGTGTTATCTACATTTAAAACATGAGGATACTCTTGTTGCAAAGTAAATGAACATGTTGAAGAGGTGGATAGAATCGGAACATCTTGACGTTCAATCGCAGCTTCTAAGTTAGCCACATTAAATTCTGCATTTTTTTGTGCTTTCTTGTGATACCCATTAGCAATAAGAGGGACACCACAACATTTTTCCTTATCTAACAATTGAACCCCGATGTTCATATTATTCATTACTTTAATGAAGTCTTTACCTAGTTGTGGATGGTTGTAATTAACAAAACAGCCATGAAAATAATGCACTTGTCGCTCAAATACACTCTGATCATTCACTTCTTTCTTATACCATTTTCTAAAAGTACCATGAGAGTATTTAGGCAGTGATTTATGATCATGTACACCAATGGTTTTATGCATTACTTTTTTTACTAAAGGAACGCTGGTAACTGCGTTTACAACAGGTGCTACAGGAGTGGCAATTGAACCAAATAGATCCGTATGACTTAATACAAAATCACGAAGACCTTTCATGTTGTATGCTGGCTTGCCATATTTTCCACGAGCGACTGCAATCATGTCACCAATTTTAACCCCAGATGGGCAAGCGGTTTCACAACGTTTGCAATTTGTGCAGAGTTTAAGGGTTTCATCATAGTATTCTGGGCTTTTAAAACGCAGGCGTTCGCCATCTGGTCCGCATTGTTTTGGTCCTGGATAATCAGGATTTTCTTTTGCTACTGGACAATAGACGGTACAAACGGTGCACTTTAAACATTGATCAAAACTGGTATTCGCCGGCGCTCTAAAAATAAGGTTGTCTTTTAATACGCTGTCTTTTAGAAAAGACGATTTAAATAATGGGCTGCTCATAACGCGACCTCTGCTTTTGTATTGTTATTTTGTAAAAAGTCGCTGCACTGTAATTGCTCTATGATGGATTCTGCAGCGTGAAAGCCTGAACTAATTGCAACACCACTACCGCTTCCTTCTAATATCGGGTTATAGCCAGATAGAATTGCGCCAGCACAGTATAAATTGTCGATCACATGACCAGATTTAATCGCTTGGAAATTGGCTGTTGTCTTAATACCCATACTTAAAAATGGGTGCGATTGAGTACTAAAAAAATCGTGACTATACCAATCCGTTCTTTTATCACTTTGTGCTATATTCAGTCCAAATATGGGTTCAATCATTGAATCAACATTCGCCTTTAATCCTTGGCTAAAAAAGCTGCCAGTGGCTAAGACAAACTGTTTGGCCTGAAGAGGGAAATCACCATGGTTTTTAGTGAAAATGCGGTTTAAACGATAATGAGAGTGTTCAGGATCGCTTTTATCAACATAAGAGAATTCCCCTTGAACGACATGGTCACCATTTAACATGGTGCCACCCAGCTCAATAAAGGCGTGCTTCATGCTTTCTTCCAAGCGTATACCTAATAATGAAGGCGGCATAGTAGGTACTTCGCATAGTGTTAATTTGGTTAGTTGCTCAATTTCTTTGAGGTAGGTTAATCCAGTACCATTACCAAAAATAGAAGGTATTACCACTAAATCACCGGGTTGTGCATGTTGTTGTAAAGCGTAAGCGAGTTCTTGTCTGTGCGCTCGTTTGGATAATAATCGAGATAAGTCAATTGAGCGTAATTCACAATGATTACGCTTAATCTCGTTAAATGCAGAAAGAGATACGCTCGCTGTTGTTATTTCAAGAGCAGATAATTGAGTGAGTTGCTTTAAATTATCTTGAGCTAATTTAGGTTGGAAGTCACGAAAGCCATCAATGGTAACCAAAACCATTTTTTGTGTTTTATTTTTCTCTAAATCCATAGGGAATTGATGAACAAAAGGTTGTGATAGCCAGGTTGATTTCATTGTTCCTAATGGCGTTAATCGATAGTGATTTAGTCCATTATTTTGCGACGTTAATGGGACACCAATAGCTGATAATGTGTTTCTATACCAGTCGATAGCGCGTTCAACTGTTTCTTTACCTAATGTCGCGTAAGGATGGTTAGGATATTCTTTTGCGAAGGTATCAATACAAGTCATTGGGTTAGAAACAGGTTCACCTGAAGGTTTTTTTGCAAGTACATCAATTGAGCCTGATGAGAAGTGCAAAGCGCTTTGACCTGAGGCAATAACCGCGGTTTTTAATCCGGCTTCTAAGCAACGTAAAGCACAGCTTAAGCCTGCCATGCCTCCGCCTATGATGATGGTATCGAAATTCATAATGTTGCCTCTTTTGATTCTTGTTCAGAGTGTTGGTTTGGAATGTCACTTGCTCCGAACAGACCTTCGTAAATCCAATAGCTAAATTCAGCTTCTCGCAATGCATCTCCCCAGAATACAGGTTTGATGCCTTTCCAACGTTCTTCTAGAAAATGAGTTAGTAGTTGACTTGATTGGTTACCACTTATTTGTCCGCATTCTTCAAATAGCCCGGCAGCACGATAAGTACATAGTTCTCCTTGGCAAGGACCCATACCTAAGCGAGTGCGACGACGAAGATCAACCAGGTTGTGAACATCTAATTGGTTAATGGCGTAGTTAATTTCACCTTGGGTTACCATTTCGCATTCACAGATCACCGCTTGATCTTTAGCTTCATCGGTTAAAAACTGTTGAGCGCGTTCACCGTGTCGATAAATGGCACTTTGGTAAACGGGTTTTGCAAGACTTGCGGTTTTTTTTGCGGTAATTGATGCGCCATTTGATCCCGGTAGCGGACGAATATGAGTGGTGCATTCTTGGTTATTTTCGATCTTTTTAGCCACCAGATCTGTTGTCATTTCTGCCATTAAACGAGAGGTCATTAGTTTACCGCCGGTAATGGTTGTAAATCCGTCTAAGCCATCTTTTTCACCGTGATCGAGTAACACTATGCCTCGACTGATGTTTCGGCCTGTACCGTCGTCGTCAACAGCAACTAATGGGCGGACACCAGCATAGGCGCGTAAAACTCGTGTATTTGCCATGATTGGTGCGAGTTTTGCACCTTCACGCATGAGAATATCAACTTCTTTAGCACTTACATGCAAATCATCAATCTTGTCATAATCAATGTGTTCTGATGTGGTTCCGATAAGTGAAATCGTATCCCCTGGCACTAAAATATCGGCATCAGATGGTTTACGGCAACGGTTAATCACTAAGTTATTAATACGATAATCTAAGATCAGTAATGAACCTTTTGCTGGAAACATTTTGATGCTCAAATCGGCGTATTCACAAATATTTTGTCCCCAAATACCAGCGGCATTAATCACTTGTTGTGCAAAGATTTCAATTTTCTGATTGGTCTTTACATCAATACAGTTCACTCCGAGCACCGTATCTTGATGTCGAATAAGGGAAGTTACATGGGTATGTGTGAGCAAACGCGCACCGTTTTCTTTCGCATCCAGGACATTCGCTGCACATAAACGAAAAGGATCGAGCGTTCCATCTGGAACTTGAACGGCGCCAATTAAATCAGGATTCACGTTTGGCTCAAGTAATAACGCTTCTTTTGGTGTGAGTTGTTTTGCCTCAATCCCCGCCAATTCACATGAATCAATAAACTGTTTTTGAAAATCTAAATCATCATCGGGAAGAGAGATAAATAAGCCTTGAGTATCTTCAACACAATGCTTAGCAATGGTTTTTAAGATCTTGTTTTCATGGATGCATTCTTTTGCTGATTCGTTATCAGTCACGGCGTAGCGGGCACCAGAGTGAAGTAAACCATGATTTCGACCTGTGGTACCAGAAGCTAAATCGTCTTTCTCAATTAAAATACAATCAATACCTCGCAAAGCACAATCACGCATAATTCCGGTGCCTGTTGCTCCGCCACCAATAATGATAACGGAAGTTTCTAATCGAGAAGTTTTGTCCATAATTTAGTCTCTTTTTTTACCACTTTTGATGTATGAAATCATCATGATATTAATGTTCGACACATTCTTTGATCTAACGCAAAAATGTTCGTTCGCGCATTCGTCTCGTTTTCGTTTTGGTGGATATGTCACATAGAAATAAATGAACGAACAGAAAAAAGTTGAAAATTGAGAGGGGTAATGAGAATAAATGTCGTTTGTTGAGTGGTGATTTTGTAAAGATACGATCTGGTTCAAAACCAGAATAAAAGTGGTGATATAATCGGGAAAATTAATAGTCAATCTTAGGTATTGAATGATGAAAATAACTATAGATAAACAAACATTCACTATCGATGAAGAGATAACACTTTTAGCAGCTGCAAAGGAATGCAATGTCGAAATCCCTTCACTATGCGGAAACAATATCAATGGTGAGAAAGTACCATGTGATTTATGTGTAGTTGAAATTGAAGGTCAAGGAATTCAACGCGCTTGTGAAACTCAAGCGGTTGATGGTATGCAAGTGATCACTTCGTCTGAAGCGTTAGTAAAACGTCGTCAAAGTGCATTAAACAAAATTCTTTCAGATCATTACGCTGATTGTGAAGCGCCGTGCCAAACTGCGTGCCCAGCTGGCGTAGATATACAGTCATATCTGTACCACATTTCGCAAGATGATCATCAAAAAGCCATTGAAGTCATTAAACGAACATTGCCAATGCCATTATCTATTGGTCGTGTTTGTCCTGCGTTCTGTGAAGCGGAATGTCGTCGTGGTTTGGTTGATGAGCCATTAGCTATTCGTCAATTAAAACGTCATGCGGCTGACGTGGATCTACATGCTCAAGAATCTTATGTGCCACCAAAGAAAGCAGACAAAGGGAAATCCATTGCTGTGATTGGTAGTGGCCCTGGTGGATTAACGTGTGGCTATTATCTGACTAATGAGGGTTACAGTGTAACGGTGTTTGAGTCGATGCCTAAAGCAGGCGGTTGGCTACGTTATGGTATTCCTGAATATCGTTTACCAAAATCGATTTTAGATAAAGAAATTGAATTGATGTGTCGTAACGGTATGGAAATTCAAACTTCTGTGAAACTAGGTGAGGATTTCTCATTAACACAGTTAAGTGATGAGTATGATGCTGTCTGTTTGGCAGTCGGTGCTTCAAAAGCCGTTGAAATGCATTATCAAGGCAGTGAGCTTGGTGGTTGTTATTTAGGCGTTGATTACTTAAAAGATTACGTAACAGAATCTAAATTAACGACAGGTAAAAAAGTAGCGGTTATTGGTGGTGGTAACACGGCGATTGACTGTGCTCGTACAGCGGTGCGTGATGGTGCCGATACAACGCTTATTTATCGTCGTACTCGTGAAGAGATGCCAGCAGAAGATTATGAAGTGGTTGAAGCTGAACACGAAGGTGTTAAATTTCATTTCTTAACCAACCCGGTTGAAAATATTGCTGATGAAAATGGACGAGTAACTCAAGTTCGTTTAGAGAAAATGGCATTAGGTGAACCAGATGCATCTGGTCGTCGTAGTCCTCAGGCAACAGGTGAATTTTTCATTGAAGAGTTTGATACCGTGATTTCTGCAGTATCACAAAAACCGGATTTAAGCTTTTTAGAGAACGATACGATTGATTTGCCACTGACTCGTTGGAATACCGCTGACGCAAACAGTTTGACAATGCACAGTGGTGTGAAAAATATTTTTAGCATCGGTGATTTTCGTCGTGGTCCTGCAACGGCAATTGAAGCGGTTGCTGATGGCCGTATTGCTGCAGAAGCGATTGATCGTTTCTTTAACGGTGACATGGAGAAAATTCCAACCAAACCGTTTAATTCTCAAAAAGAGAAGAAGACTAAGCAAGTTGATCCTAAGCATTTTGAACATATTCAAAAAGCAATGCGCGTCATCATGCCTGAGTTAACCGCTGAGCAGCGTGAGCAAAGCTTTGATGAAGTTGAAACTGGCTTTGATAACTTGGATGCAATACGTGAAGCAGAGCGCTGCTTAGAGTGTGCCTGTCAGGCAAACACCAATTGTGGGCTGCGTGATTATGCGACTGAATATAAAGCGGATGAGACAGATTTAAGCAACGAAAGTAAGCAGAAGTTTGCTATCGATACCAGCTCTGAATTCATCGTGTTTGATGCCAACCGTTGTATTAGTTGTGGTCAATGTGTTGAAGCGTGTAACGAAAAAGGCGTGCATGGCGTTTTAAGCTTCATGAAAAATGAAGACGGAACCAATGCCTCTCGTCCTGAATGTCGTGCAGGGTTTGAGCACGGTTATCAAATGGGTAACTCAAACTGTGTGCAATGTGGTGCGTGCGTTCAAGCGTGTCCTGTTGGTGCATTGGTTGATTCTCGTGATAAATCTCAAGGCCGAATCGAAGTTTTAAAACCGGTTGATACGATTTGTACCTATTGTGGTGTGGGTTGTAAGTTAACCATGATGGTTGATGAATCAACAAACAAAATTAAATACGTTCAAGGTGCTAAATCGTCTCCAGTGAACGAAGGCATGCTGTGTGTTAAAGGTCGCTTTGGTTTTGATTTTGTCAGTAGTGATGAGCGCTTAAAAACACCGTTAATTCGTAAAAATGGTGAGTTAGTTCCTGCAAGTTGGGAAGAGGCGATCACATTAGTTGCTGATAAGTTCAGTGCCATTAAATCTCAACATGGCGGCAATGCACTAGCTGGATTCTCGTCGGCAAAAACCACCAATGAAGATAACTACGCATTCCAAAAATTAGTACGTCGTGAGTTTGAAACCAATAACCTTGATCACTGTGCACGCTTATGTCACTCAACGACAGTAACGGGCTTAGAAGCGTCTATTGGTAGTGGGGCGATGACCAATGATATTCCAAGTATCAAACATTCTGATCTGATCTTTATTATTGGTTCAGATACGACATCTGCTCACCCGATTATTGCTTCTCACATTAAACAAGCCATCCGTCATCACGGTGCTCGTTTGATTGTTGCGGATCCAAAACAAGTAGATATCTCTGATCATGCAGAGCTGTATGTAGCGCAACGTCCGGGTACGGATGTGATGTTACTTAACGGTATTATGCAGCAGATTATTAAGAATAACTGGCACGACCAAGCGTACATTTCTGAACGCGTTGAAGGCTTTGATGAGCTGAAAGCCGAAGTCATGTCAGAGGCGTATTCACATGAGAAAATTGAGCTAATCACAGGCGTAAAAGCACAAGATGTGATTGAAATGGCACGTTACATTGGTACTGCTAAACGTACTGCTATTTATTATTCAATGGGTATTACGCAGCATACGACGGGCCATGATAACGTCCGATCTATTGCTAACTTACAAATGCTGTGTGGCAACATTGGTATTGAAGGTGGTGGTATTAATCCACTTCGTGGCCAATCAAACGTACAAGGTGCGTGTGATATGGGTGCGTTGCCAACAGATTTCCCAGGTTACCAAAAGGTCGAGAATCCTGCGGTTTATGAGAAATTTGTAAAAGCGTGGAATAAGCCAACATTGCCAAGTAAGAAAGGCTTAACATTAACAGAAATCATTGATGCCGCCTGCCATGAACAAGTAAAAGGTCTATTTGTGATGGGTGAGAACCCAGTGTTGAGTGACCCTGACCAAGCACACGTTATTCACGGTTTAGAGAAATTAGATTTCCTAGTTGTACAAGATATCTTTATGACAGAAACCGCCGCGTATGCTGATGTGATTTTACCATCGTGCTCATTTGCAGAAAAAGCGGGTCATTTTACCAATACTGAGCGTCGTGTTCAGCGTATCTCACCTGCGGTAAATCCTCCGGGCGAAGCGAAAGAAGATTGGTGGATCATTCAAGAAATTGCCAATGCAATGGGTGGTGAATGGAATTATCAATCGGTTGAAGATATTACAGAGGAAATTACTCAAGTGACACCTCAGTACCAAGGTATGCATTGGGATGCCATTGGTAAAAATGGACTTCAATGGCCATGTAATGACACGAATCCACAAGGCACTCGTATTATGCATAATCAGCAGTTCTTACGTGGTAAAGGCCAAATGGCGGCGGTTCCATTTAGATATGCGGCTGAACTGCCTGATGAAGAGTATCCATTAGTGCTCACAACGGGACGTTTATTAGAGCAGTACCACACAGGTACCATGACACGCAAAACCAAAGGGTTGAACAACCTTGCTGGTCCGCGCGCTATGATGAGTGTGGCAGATGCTGAGCGTTTAGGTATCTCAAATAGTGAGATGGTTCGAGTATCAACACGCCGTGGTACGATTGAAGCTCCTGCATTTGTGACTAAGCGTATGCAAGAAGGGGTGATATTTGTTCCGTTCCACTTTGTAGAAGCGGCGGCGAATAAACTGACCACAACAGCGCTTGATCCTCATGCGAAGATCCCCGAGTTTAAAGTCGCAGCTGTGAAGGTAGAAAAGGTATTACAACCAGAACCTGAAATGTGCTAAATAACGGTTAAGGTAAATAAAATGCCCGATGATTTGAGTAATCATCGGGCATTTTTTATGTTTAGAAATAGTGTTATGAATTACTTATTGTTGATAGCGTTCAACTCTGCAATTTTCACAATCACATCAACCGCTTGTTTCATGCCATTAATCGTTATGAATTCATGAATACCGTGGAAGTTATAACCACCTGTAAAGATATTAGGGCAAGGTAAACCCATGAAGGATAAACGAGCGCCATCCGTACCGCCACGAATAGGCTTGATATCAGGTTGAATGTCACACGCTGTCATTGCTTCTTTAGCCAGTTCAATTACGTGTGGGTGAGGTTCTACCATTTCACGCATATTAAAGTAGCTATCGGTTAAGACTAATTCAACGCGACCTTTCTCTAATTTTGCATTTAACTCATTTACTTTTTTCTGCATAAAGGCTTTGCGCTCAGCCATACCTTCACGGCTAAAATCACGAACAATATAACCAAGCTCAGTTTTTGCTACGCCGCTTTCCATTGATTTTAAATGATAGAAACCTTCGTAGCCTTCGGTGCCTTCTGGTGTTTCATTTGCTGGCATCATCATTTGAAATTGAGCCGCGATATTCATGGAGTTAACCATCTTACCTTTAGCTGTACCCGGGTGAACGTTCACACCATGACAAATCACATCTGCACTAGTGGCATTAAAGTTTTCATATTCCAATTCACCAACTGGGCCTCCGTCGATAGTGTAGGCCCATTTCGCATTGAACTTCTCAACATCAAATAGGTTTGCGCCACGTCCAATCTCCTCATCAGGAGTGAAGCCGACACAAATATCACCGTGTGGGATCTCTGGATTTGCTTTTAATACAGCAATGGCGGTTAGGATTTCGGCAATGCCTGCTTTGTTATCTGCACCAAGTAAAGTCGTACCATCTGTGGTGATCAAATCATGGCCGATTAAGTTGAGTAAGTCAGGGAACTGGCTTGGTGTTAACTCTTCACCGCTAGTGCCAAGGGTTATTGTGTCGCCTTGATAATTATTGATGATTTGTGGTTTTACATTTTCACCAGACGCATCAGGGGCTGTGTCCATATGTGCAATGAAACCAATCGCTGGCACATCGAAGTCGACGTTTGAAGGTAACCGCCCCATGACATAACCATTTTCATCAATAGAGACATCAGAAAGTTCTAGTTCATTTAATTCAGAAACTAATTGGTTAGCTAAATTGAATTGTTTTTCAGTGCTTGGGCACTGCGGTGCAGAAGGGTTGGATTGAGTATCAATACTCACATAAGAAAGAAAGCGTTCTACAAGGTCTTTCATGATATTCACTCTATGTAATTGAAAACAAAATTGAGTGAAAGTATTGATCAAAAAGGTATTTTAAAGTTTGCGATGGGTCATAAAAAACAAAGTGGTTAGCGCATATTTAGATTATATGCGCTAAGTAAAAATAGTTATTTCTTATCTTTAGCTTTTAAGATGAAACCAAATTGTTCAATTAAATTGCTAATAGATTTAAACAACATAGTACGTTCTGATTTCGAGTATTTTGATAGTTCCTGATGAAATTCAATAACGTCAGACATTGTGACCCCTAGCCAGTCGGGAATATTATCACTACCTGAAATGATCCAACCAATCTCTTTTCTCAGAATAAAGCTTAAAGGGATCAATTTGGATATATGAGGGCTAGAAAGTCCGCTAGTCCAGTTAATTACCGTTCTTGTAGAGACGTCACATGCTGTAGCAATTTGAGAATTAGATAGTCCTAGCTCTGTTTTTCTTGCCTCGATCCGTCGAGAAATGCTTTCCATAGAGGTGCTTTCATCTAACACAATTATATACCTCGGAAATGTTAATTTTTAAAAACGGTTTCATTATTGAGAGAAATAATATTTCAGATTTTTATAGTTACATAAGAAATAAAGTTCATTTTGTGATTTTATTCTAAATAATAGGAACTATGCACTTTATTTAAGATGTTCTTTCTTTCAAGAATAAACGTTTTTAAATCGTCGAATTTTAAAAGAGTTAACACGAATATGTGATAACTAGATGTTGCGTGTTAAGATAAAAGTAAATTAATTTATTTTTATCTTATTGATTATAATCCAATAAGAGTGTATCGGATTGATTGTATGGCTGCATATTAATCATATTTAGATAGTATTGCAAATAGTTTATAGAATAAATATCTAATTAATTAATGTGAAAGTGTTTTATAGTGTTATTGTTATTTTAATATGTGTATGGAATAGGTTTTTAAATACATTCCATTCATTTTCTATTAATAACTTGTTCACTATGGTGAAATATGATTAGATATACTTTTATTAAGGTAATGTATTAATTTATGGTTAATTGTTTGTGTGTTTTTAGGGGGTGAAATGGCTATACCAAGACATATTCAAGCGTCGGTTACTTTTGATACTTTGCCATCGGACATTTATCTATTATTTGATGCATTTCGCTCTAACACAGAGACAAGATCTCATTCTCACTCTTGGGGGCAATTACAAATTATCAGTGGTGGGATTTTAGAGTTAGAAGCAGAAGGGCATCGTTTTTTAGCCCCTTCTCATTTTGCTATATGGGTTCCTGCTGGTGTACAACACCAAAGTTATAATCGAAAACCGATAGCGTATTGTTCGGTGAATATTATTCCAGAACTTGCGAAACAATTACCTGATCACACTTGTTTATTAGAAGTAAGCCCTTTAGTTGAAGTTCTAATTGCGGAATTACGTGAGAATAAGATCCAGAAACCTCAGAATGAGCAGCAGGAAAGATTAATTCATGTTCTTTTTGATCAACTGCTAATTGCTAAGCAGAGTGAGCGCTTTTTACCTACATCACAAGATAAGTTGCTTAAACCTATTTTAGAGGAGCTAGAAGCGAATCCTGCAGATGAAACATCTTTAGCTCAATGGGCTGCAAGAAATCATACAACAGAAAGAACATTGGCTCGCCATTGCCAAAATGAATTAGGTATGAGTTTTACTGAGTGGCGCTTACGGATCCGATACCTTTATTCTTTGGATTTATTACGAAAGAAGATGTCGATTAAAGAAATTGCGTTTAGTTTAGGCTATAACCAAACCAGTCCTTTTATTACTATGTTTAAACGATATGCAGATTGTACTCCTGAGCAGTACAAATTAAAGCATTCAATATAATGCATTAACGCTGGTCGTTTTTTTGAGCGAATTTAAAAGAAAAAAATACGATCAATAAAAAGCTTAAGGGGATGATGGCAGCTGTCATTTCGAGCCAATAAGCGCCTGAAAATAGGCTACTTAGAATAAAATGACCTACAATAGATAGAAGGGCACAGAGAATAGCAATTAGAATCAGTTTTAGTTCAGGTGACATAGGCTTTTTATTGATAATTAGTGTTGTTATTACTTTAACACGAGTGTATTGATGAGAAAGAGGTAGATGTGTGATAAGGAGAGCAAAGTGACACAAAATGAATATACTGATTATCTATTAGCGAAACCATGTTGCGAAGATTCCTTTCCGTTTGGCCCTGAGGCTCATGTTTTTAAGGTATTTAATAAAATGTTTGCTTTGATTGGATGTAGACATGGGCAATTGAGTCTTACTCTCAAAGCGACTCCTGATGATGTTACCTTCTTAACAGAAGAGTTTGCCTCAATTGAAAGGGGCTATCATATGAACAAAAAGCATTGGATTACTATCACACCTTCTCAAGAGATCACTGCAAGTATGATTGAGGCTTGGATTGATAACTCATACTCTCTTGTTACTTCAAAATTAACTAAAATAGAAAGAAGTCAGCTTAATAATTAGAAAAGATAATTTGAAGGTTGATTAAAGCTTCAACAAAATTGCACAAATGCTACCATTGATAATTCAATCATTTAAGTATTTATCGTTAAGGTACTAAAAGGAGAATTATGAAAGCAAAGTTATTTTTTACTAAAAGAATAAGTATCATTACGTTTATTTGTTGCTGTTTTTTTATTGTCACCTGGGTGATAGAAGAATTGCATCAAAAACAAAATAACTTTCTTCATAATCAAATTAGTAATAAAGCAAAAGTGGAGCTAGCAAAGGCTCGCTCTGATCTTGAGAGTGCTATCTATTCTGATATCTACTATGCAAATAGTCTAGCGACACTGCTCACCGTTAATCCTGAATCAACGTTAAAACAATGGGATCCTATCGCTCAAGAGCTTTATCGAGACTCACAATATATACGTCATTTAGCAATCGCTCCAAATGATGTAGTTAAATATTTGTATCCTCTCAAAGGAAATGAGCGAGCGATTGATCTTGATTTAAGAAGCATACCAATACAATGGATTACTGTTCAAAAAGCACGCAATAATGAGAGTATATTTATCGCAGGCCCTGTGGAGTTATTTCAAGGGGGAAAAGCGTTTATAGCTAGAATGCCTGTTTTTCTTGATCCTCCTTTTAATACACAATACTGGGGGTCTATTAGTATCGTTTTAAATATTGATGCTTTGTTTTATGGTACAGGTGTATATCAACTAAAGGTTAAATATCCTTTTGCGATGCGAGGTAAGGATAGCCAAGGAGAATTCGGCGAACTATTTCTTGGTAAAGAAAGTGTTTTTGATGATCCCATTGCGGTTGAAAAAGTAGCTTTGCCTTATGGAAGTTGGCAATTAGCAATACAAAAACAATCTCTAGAAATGTGGTATCCATGGTATCGAATTCAAATTGTTAGATTGGTTGGTTATGCCTTTTTTGGTTTAGGTGTATTTGCGTTAGTGATCATTTTTAGATTGTATGTCATGGCTATTAATAGTTCGCTTGAAGATGAATTAACTCATTTACCTAATCGACGTTATTTCATGTACACCTTAAATACGCTATTTATGAAAGCGAAAAAGAAAAATAAGTCATTTGTTTTGGTAAATTTGGATCTAAATAAATTTAAACGTATTAATGATACTTATGGTCATGCAGCAGGAGATGCTGTCTTGAAAGAAGTTGCCACGAGAATTGTTAGTTTATTAAGAAGCAATGATGTCGTTGCAAGAGTTGGGGGGGATGAGTTTTTAATATTGTTACCTAGAGTTCATAAAAAAAACGATATTGAATTGATAATGAAAAAAATTGAGACGTGTATTTCATCATCACCAGTTAAGTTTAAAGAGTGGGAAATACGTGTTGAGACGAGTATTGGTTATGCTTTATATCTTGAAGAGATGAGAAGTCCTGATGAATTACTGCATCAAGCAGATCAAAATATGTATTTAGATAAACATAATGATCAATAAAGCAGCCATTTCCAATATGAAAATGGCTTTTAATTAGAGACTAAAGCAGCTGTTAAGTTGGTATTCATCTCCATTTTTGGCTGTATATTCTTTATCAACTTGATGAGCTTTAATGTGCGAACTGTTATCACGCTTTATTAAACTAATCCAATGGCGCATAGCCGCTAAGCTAAAGTCTTGGCTAAATGTTGTGCATGTTTCTATTTCTACATCAGCGATGGTAACCAGTGAATCTTTGCCTGGAGTATGCAAACCAAAAATAATTTCAACATGACTGCCACTGTTATCTTTTAATAGAATAGTATCAGGCGATGATCTGTGTCCTGTAAAAGCAACGAATTTTCCTGGATTACGTAATCCACTGCAACCACCATCTTTAAAGAAAACCACTAAATGATGATAATCAAGTAAGTAGTTAGTAACATCTTGATGTGAACCTTTTGTTAATGGGAATAACTGGTCAAGAAGACCTTTGATTTGATGTTGCTTTTCCTCTTGTTTTGCTTCCATTTTTTCGACGGCGTAAACAGCTTCAGCCATAAACGGAGCTTCTTGTTGTGTATTACTTTCTTTGTTTATATTGGTAATCGCCATAATCGTACCCTCGAAAAAGTTTTATCTAACGCCTATTTAAATATCTGCATTGTTAGGTAAGTCACACTGGTCAGAGTTGTTTGCTTACTTAAATTGAAGCTTAGCTTAATTTTAACTACAATTTCACAACAAAAACTTAACAGTGTGAATTTTACAAGATGCGACAGTCAAAAAGTATTATTAGACAAAGCCATTTTCTTGGAACAAAAATTCGTAATCTGAGAAAACGCAATCATTTAACGATGGAAGATCTTTCTACTCGGTGTATTCGAGTGGATCCTGAAAACTCCCCATCAGTATCGTATCTTTCTATGATCGAAAGAGGAAAGCGTGTTCCGAGTGCTGATATGCTTGAAGTGATTGCAACCGTATTTCAAAAAGAAAGCAGTTGGTTTTTAGATAATGAACCCGAGCCACAAGCGATAACACCAGACAAGGGAAGAAAAGGTGGGATAAGTGGTATGGTTCTGGAACCAAGCTTCCTTTTCTCTAATGATATTCTTCAAATTGCGATTCCAGAAATGCTTAATCAAACAGGGGTGACAGGAAGGCAATTTGCTCATCTTCTTATACGTGCACACCAAGAAAATAACCAAAACCATTTCCCAGATCTAGAACGAGCTGCAGAGGAGGTAGGTTTAAAGCAATTGCCTCTTAGTGTTGAACAAATGATGGATATGGCATTAAAACATGGATTAGTTTTAAAGTGGGTGAAAGAAACACCAAAGGCCGTTGTTGATGAGTTTGGCGTTAATGGAAAAGAATTGCTTACTTCTTTTTTCGAACCACCTTGTACAGTTTATTTAAATGAGATGCTAAAACAACACCCAACAAGACTGAAATATGATTTAGCCGTTTATATTGGCCACTGCGTTTTACACAATAAAGAAGGATTAAAAAGCTCGTTATCTGTAGGAAGTCACCGAGTGTTTGATGAAGAAGTCCATCACACAGACAGTGCTTTAAATGCACAAGATATACTGCATGCGTGGCGTGATTTTGAATCAAGCTTTTTTGCTGGAGCTCTATTATGTCCTAAAGTACCATTTAGACAATTACTTGACCGATATGGATATGAAGTTGACGCTCATCGTTTAGCTGGTGTTTCACCTTCCGTTGCCATGCGAAGAATGACGGTTGTTTCGCCTTATCCTCATTGGCATTACTTTGATGCTTATGCTCCTGGAAAGCTTAAGGCTGTGTATAGAGGTAATGGGATCCCTCTGCCATGGGGAAATATGAAACAAGTAAGTGATCCATGCCAGCATTGGGCGGTATTTAGACGATTAACTGAGCCTAAAGAGGGCAGTTCTGCTCAAATATCGATTTTAAATGTAGGTCAAGAACCACGAATATATTGCTGTGAATCCGTAAATATGACCGATCCTGCTGGGAATAATAGAGTGTTATGTGCTGGTGTAGATTTAAATCCAGCAATAGAAGCACAAGGTAAAGATGCGGTTGCCCTAGCTAGAGATTTACAAAAAGCATGTGTGAAAAATGGGGGAGAAAGTTCAATTTCTAAAAATATTAAGCGAGAACTTATTAGTGTAGCTAAAATTTTAAATATTAATTGGATTGAACGTGGTGTAGAGAGTGATGCTAAAGTGATATGTTCTCGTGGTGCGGTTTGTCCTAGAAAACCTACCTGTTATAAATGATAGCCGTTAACTATTGATTTAACGGCTATTTTTTATTTTAGTTATACTGATAAACTAAGTAAGATAATCCTGATTCTGTATTGTAAAATAAGGATACATCTTCATCGATCGGAAACAGTAAAATATTCAACCCTGTTGATGGGTATTGAAATAAATTTTTATACGCAACCGCTTTTTTAGGATCAGATATAGATCCAACATAGCTTGTATAGTCACCTTCATTACATTCAAGGAAAGGCTTTTCTGGTTCCCTAGTGTATGAGCATTGTCCTGCAAATCCAGTTTCATCAATAACAATGGATACTTTGTTATAAACGTATTTATTATTTCTTTGCTTTAAGCTGTAATTGGCAATTATTTGTCCACTGTAATAATTATCATTTTCACTTTTAACGCCTATTCGGGCTGCATAATTAAATCGAATAGGATTTGTATTTAACTCATCTTTATACATTGTTTCTGTGAACTTAACATCTTGAATATATTGAGTAATAACTGTATTTGATTCATTGTTTTGTAAAAAAATAATTTTATTGTACGTTAAATCACACTGTGTACCAATTTGTCGACAAGCTGATATGTTTAAGTTATTTGATTGTCGATTAATATAATAAGTTGTGTTACTTCTTAAAATGGTTGGATCAAAAACAAATGGTAACGAGTCGCTTGTTTGGAATACATTTGGCATTAACTCTTCTAATTTTATTTCATCACTGTTTTTTTCATTTGATATATGTTTCTCAAAAGCGATCAGAAATAAACAAAAGGAGATAATAATAGTAATTGATAAAAATAAATGGTTTTTATTTAGTTTATTTTTATCAAAAAAAGTACCATTTACATCTGCTTTGTATCCTTTTTTCTTAACTGTTTCAATAAGATATATTTCATTGTAATGTAATTTTTTTCGTAAAACTGAAATCGTTTGTGGTACAACACCTATATTGCTTGCTGTTCCTTCCCAAACATAAGTAAAAATCTCGTCTTTTGAGAACACTTTATTTGGTGAGGTTAAAAGTAACTTTAAAATTTTTGATTCACTATGAGTCAGTTTTATCGTGCAATCGTTTTTATTTATTTGGTTAGTTTTTGGGTTAAACGTTATATCTTTAAATCGTATAAGATTGTTTTTAAGCATTATGTAACCTAAGAGAAGGAAACTGAAAAACTAAAGGGATAATTATTATTATTGTTATAACGGCAAGCATATCAAGAAAGAAACTTCATTATCAATAAGTAAAATAAAAACATCCATGAATGTTTTTATGGATAACGATAAAAAAAATAAATCATCTATCTAATTGAAAAAAAAGAAATAAATAATATATTTTGAAAAATTCGTTCTTATTTATAGAATTCTAATAGGAGATTCTATATGTTGGAATAAAAGAAAGGAATTGCATACTGAATATTTAGACTAAATATGATAGTAAAATAAAATTAATTAAAGGTTGTGTTTAAATATTAACATCCCAGATCGCGGTTAACGCTTATACTTTTAAGTATCTAGAAATAAAAGTATAAGCGTAGTTATCATTTAAGTTATTAATGTTTTTATGTGTTATTCATCAATATCATCAGCGTAACCTTTTGGTGGGGGAGTCCATGCTCGTTCTGATTGGTTGTGTTTATCTGAGCGGTCTTTGCTCATTGCATGTTTGATTGTTCCTTCTAGCTCAATAAACAGCTTACGATAGTTGTTATCAAAGCGTTCACCTTCAGAGTCATCTAACCACGCTTGATAGAGCTTATCTGAACTTTGATTTTCTACTTTTTTATATGCTATTTTTTGTTGTTCAACATGGAATGGGTGTTGGCCCAAACTACGCATAGCTTCCGCTCCCATTTCAAGCGCTGATCGGGTTGTTTCTGATTCAATAAAATCAGCACCGGCACAACGGAGCATATATGAATGGCCTCTATCAAAAGCTCGTGCAAGAATTTTTATTTTTGGGTATGTGTGTTTTACATATTTAACCAGTTCTATACTGCTTTCTTGATTATCAATAGCCACAACAAGCATGGCAGCATGTTCAATTCCCGCTGTATGAAGTAAGTCTGGACGAGTTGCATCTCCAAAGTAACTTTTGGTATTTACTTTTCTTAAAGAATCGACTTGATCAGCTTGATGATCGAGTACAACAGTATTCACATGATTAGATACTAAGAAACGGTTTACGACTTGACCAAATCGACCACCACCAGCAATAATCACTGTCCCTTTCTCTTCAATAGTATCGGTTTCTCTTTCGTTGGATTGCTGCTCAAATTTCGGAAGAATTACCTTATCAAACAAGATAAATAAGCCAGGAGTAAAGAACATTGAAAGTGCAACAACCAGTGATAATGGTTGAGCTACCTCTTGTGGTAAAACATGATTCTGAACAGTAAAGCTTAATAAAACAAAACCAAACTCACCGGCTTGAGCTAGGCTAAGTGTAAATAACCAACGGTTACTGTTTTTGATTTTGAAGATCAGAGCTAATATATATAGAACAGCTGCCTTTAATGTCATGACACCGATTGTCAAACCGATGATAAGGAAAAAGTCATCAAATAGAATACCAAAATCGATCCCTGCACCTACAGTAATGAAGAACAATCCTAATAAAAGTCCTTTAAATGGGTCTATGTTAGATTCGAGCTCGTGTCTAAATTCTGAGTTTGCTAATACCACACCTGCAAGGAAGGTGCCTAGAGCAGGTGATAGACCGACTAAGCTCATTAAGGCGGCAATACCAATAACAAGCATGAGTGCCGTTGCTGTGAATATTTCTCTAAGTCCAGAGCTTGCAACAAAACGAAATAGAGGGCGACTTAAATAATGACCACCAACGACAACTAATGCGATGGATGCGGTAATCACTAATCCATATGCCCACCCAGGAAGACCCGCAACGAGACTTAATTCTTCATGATGCTCAGACGCGGTTGCTGCTGCCAATTGCGCTTTTTCTACTAAATCAGGTAAAGCTAATAGTGGAATAAAGGCCAACATTGGGATCACTGCAATATCTTGAAAAAGCAGAACTGAAAAAGCATTTTGACCGCCTTCTGTTTTGGCCAGTCCTTTTTCATTGAATGTTTGCAACACAATTGCAGTGGATGATAGAGCAAAGATTAAGCCAATAGTCAGTGCAATAGTCCATGATTGGCCGAAAAACATAGCAAGTCCCATGACCACCGCAGTAGTGCCGACAACTTGCAGTCCTCCTAATCCCATTAGACGGTTACGCATATTCCATAGCATTTTAGGTTCAAGTTCTAAGCCGACAAGAAATAGCATCATAACAACGCCAAATTCAGCAAAGTGCTGAATGGTCGTTGTTTCTTCACCAACAAGACCAATGATAGGTCCTATAACCACCCCTGCAATTAAATAACCAAGAACAGAGCCTAGCCCTAGACGTTTAGCGATTGGAACAGCAATAACAGCAGCAACAAGGTAGATAAAAGCTTGTAAAAAATATCCAGTCATAATGCTTTTATTCCTTAATAAATTTATCAAATGAGTGATTTAGTTTAGGCAACGTTTTTGCTATTTCAGTATCGACGCGATCTTCAACTAAAGCGGATAGTAAAACTTTAAAACGCTCAGTGTGTCTCTCAATACGATCATCTTCTAACGCGGTTCTAGCGCCAAATAAAACTAACGGAGCAATATATTCCATATGAGTAAGCGAAGCCATCTGCTCAAGTGGATGTAAAAGCTCACGGATAGTAAATTGATTATATCCATTAGTTTGATAGGCTTCTTCTTTACCACCAGCGGTGATGGCGCATAGAAAGGTTTTTCCTTTTAGTGCGTTACCGTCTGTACCATAAGCAAAGCCGTATTCTAAAACCATATCTTGCCATTCTTTTAAAATAGCTGGTGTTGAGTACCAATAAAGTGGAAATTGAAAGATAACAACATCATGCTCTAAAAGCTGTTTTTGTTCTTTATCGATATCAATATTGAATTTTGGATAGTCATGATACAGATCGACAACAGTGACATTTTCAATTTTTTTAGCTTGCTCGATTAATGCCACATTAACTTCAGAGCGATGTTGAGAAGGATGAGCGAATAAAATGAGTACTTTTTTAGCTGGGTTTATCATAAAACCTCTTTCTATTATTTAAGTTATTGTATTTATACTTATATGATAGCAAGAAAATATAATAGAAATGATTTTCAGCTTATGAAATTTGCATAAATTCTAACAATTAGGCTTTTTAGTGTACATGTGGCGTAGATGATAGGTTAATTATTGCAATACCAATGCTGATAAAACCAATACCTAACCAAATTTTGTTGTCTAAATGCTGGTGATAAAATGCACTCGAAATCAGTGTTACTGCAATGATAGCTAAGCCTGCCCATGATGCATGAGCAATCCCTACAGGTAATGTTTTCATTGCTTGACTGAGAAAATAAAAAGCACCTAAGTGGCCAGTAATTACAATGACGTTTGGTACTAGGTGTGAAAGACCATCGGTTGCTTTTAGTGCTACGTGTGAAAACGCTTCTGAAGCAACGGCAAGAAGAAGAAAAAGCCATCCCATTTTATTAATTCCTATTTAGCGGTGTTGATAAGTAGGCGTAGTATAGTTATTTCAAATTTAATGATAATAGCTAAAAGAATGAATTACTTTTACGTGAATGTAATAATGAGAGGGTAAAGAGAAGTCGGCCCAATATTGGTGATATTGAGCCTAATTTTTAGAAGAAGTTAATTGAGCTACGGCCACTCTCAGGATCTACCGTGGTTGGTTGATCTGGTTTCTGTTTTTTCTTCTTATTTTTTTTGGTTTTTGGTGCTGAATGCTCAGGTTCACTCTGCATTGGTTGAGGTTTTTCTTCGATTTCTGGTAGTTCACCAACAGGAGTATCACAAATTACAACGTAGTATTCTTCATTAAACTCAATAACATCGCCATCATACATTTTACGACGTTTACGTTGCTCTAACTCACCATTTACACCAACATAGCCTTCGCCAATAACATGTTTAGCTTCACCACCGCCACTAACAACGTTAGCAATTTTTAGGACTTTATATAGCTCGATAGGTTGAACGTTTACTTCAACACCAATGGCTTCAACTTCAAATTCTTCTTGATCTGACATGAGGATCTCTTTGATTAGCAATTACACATATTGTAACTGAGAGCGTAAGTGTCGCCTAGGGCTATTTTTTGTCTAAATGAGGCCTGTGATGGTTATGTATTTTGGTTACCATTACTTGCGATCTGTTTTTAATCCGTGGATAGTAGGGGAGTATATTTCTGAAGTAGTATTCGTGATAAGAGAAGTTGAGGGACATTATGAAAAAACTGATACTAATAAGTACAGTGTTACTTCTTGCTGGGTGTGCGGCAACACCAGAAAAATTACGTCAATCTGAGCCTGATTTGTTGTTAGAAAGCACTAATGATTCAAAGCAAGTTGCAGATTGTATCGCTGAAAAATGGGAGAGTCTGGATTATTTGATATATAGCCCAGTAGTTAATTATCGGGTAAAAGATTCAGGTTATCAGATCACGCATTACATTGACGGTGAACTAACGTATTTAGCTGATATTAAAACTACTTCCGCTGGTTCTAAAGTGCAAGTATATACCACATCCATAGAGCTTGAGTTTTTAGAAGATAAAGCTCTTAGCTCTGTTAAAGTGTGTAGTTTATAGCATCGAAATAAAACGGTGCTGTATTATTAGCACCGTTTTATTAAGAGTTAATCAATGATTTCAATATCTGTTTTAGGAACAGAGCAACAAGCCAGTATCATTCCAGCGTCTTTTAATTTTTGGTTAAGAGCGGGAGAATCTTCTTGTTCAACTTCACCTGATTCTAATGTTACGCGACAAGCACCACATAAACCGGCACGACAGCTGTTATTTATGCTTAATCCTGCCTCTTCGACTTGCATAAGGAGCGATTGCTCCGTATTACCCGTGAATAAGTGACCATTTAAGCTGATAGTGATTTCTTCTGGAGTATCCGGTTTTTTACTTGTGTGTGTGATTGCTTTTTCCTCTAGTGCTTCAGAGCTAGAATCAAGGTAAAACTCTTTTTCTTTACTTTCTAAAACCTCAATCTTATCACCTAGCTTAATTGTGCCTTCATTTTTGGCAATGAGGTTTTGCCCAAAATACACATTGCCACTTTCATCAGCGCGGAAAGTTGAGAACGTTTTTAAGGGTTCTTTATCTGGGTGATATTGTGCCGTTCTTGGGTTTACTGTTGTTAAAATGCAACGTTGGCAAGGTTTTACTATTTCAAATTCGACTTCACCAATGCGAATGCGCTTCCAAGAATCTTCAATAAAAGCATCATCACCAGAAATCACTAAGTTTGTGCGAAATTGCGACATTGTATGATGGCTACTACTGCGCTTATTTAGTTCTGCAAGAGAGGCTTCGCTAATGACAAGCAATGGATAACCATCGGCAAAGCTCACGTTTGTTTGGATTTTTTCACGGATACGATTTGATTGCTCACCAGTATAAAGTAATTGCGCATCTGTTGATAAAATTGAAGAGAACCATTGATTAGCTTCTTGATTCGTTGAATAGGCAGAGAAAGAGTCATTCCATACTTTTGCTTCTGTCTGCTTCATCTCTAATTCATTGAAAGTGAGATGCAAATCAATTAATCCTGGATAGCAAAGAATTAGACCATCAGGTTCAATGACCGCACTAATTTTAACCATTTGAGGATGAGTGCGAGCGGTGATCATTTTGCCATTAGGGTCGGTAACCATAAAGCGACGGTCACACTGTAGTCCTTGCTTTTCAACGTAAGCGCTAGATTGAGATACACCAGCAATTGATTTAACAGGGAAAATATTAATTTGAGATAAAGTTGAAATTGTTTTGCTCACAATGATGTCCGTATTATATGTGTTATGGAAATAAGGAGTGTACCAAAAGTACTTGAGATACACTCTTTCAATGATTAAGTCATTTGGAAAGAAGTAAAATTAACGGTAGTTATAAAGTCTTTCTCTGTTTGTTCTATGGTGAATGCCCAGTTCATTCTTTCACAAATACGTTCAACAATAACTAGGCCACAACCATATCCTGCATTATAGGTATCATTGCCATCGTGGCAGTTGGTAATGCAAAGTTGGTTGTTATTAAGCTCTATTTGAATGTCTCCAACACTGTAACTGAAAGCATTCTTGATTAAGTTATTAATCACAACGGTAATAAAGCTACTAGGGGCAAGGCAAGGCTCTCCTTTAATGATTGAAAGTTGTGCCCCCATCTCTTGTTTGGCAAATAAAGGCTGTAAGTGATCGAGTTGAGTTTTTAGAATATCTTCAATTTTATAATGATGAAAATGATGCGCTTCAATTTCTTGTTTACCTAAAAGCAAAAAGGTTTCTGTAAGCAGTGTCATCTCTTCACTGGCTTGATGTAAGCGATTAATTGCTTTTAGAGCAACATTTGGTTGATTTGGCACTTTTGCTAATAAATCAGCAGAGCCTTGGATTACCATTATTGGTGTTCTTAATTCATGAGAAGCAAAGCGACTGAACTCTTTCTCTCTCGTAAAGAATTGAGCAATATGATGTTTGCTTTCTAAAAGAGAACGTTCAATCTCTTGGGTTTCTTGATATTTAGTATCAATAGTAAAGTCTGGGTGTTCGGGTGACATTAATCCTACTTTGTGTTGGATATGACGAAGTGGCACCGAGATACTACGAACAAAGTAAATACCATATAAGATCATTAAAATGGTTGAAAAAGTGCCTAAAAATAAAGTTAATGTATGTAGATTGGCCTCATATTCATCTAAATAGTCATCCGCATCATCTTGAAAAAGTATATACAGTAGTCCCTTACCAGAAGGATGTGGACTAACGATAAAGTGCTTGTCTTCTGTGCCTAAAAGTTGCTCATATAGACCTGCTTTTTTATAGTTATTCAACCAAAGAGGGTGCTCTCTTTCACTCCAATACGTAGAAAACTCATCTTCATTAGGCAATGGTGTATCATCACCTAATTGAGCGTATTTCTTGATGTATTGGTTTGCTTCTGTGTCTAACCAGTGATGTAAGCTGATGATCTCTAATTGATCTTCTGCAATATAAATAACCGCCCAGAATAATCCGAACATCAAAAAAGTGAGGATGCCAAATGTCCAACGGATCTTTTTAAAAAAGCTTGGTTGTTGCGAGCCTTTATTTAAGTCGGTAGCCTTTTCCATGAATGGTCTCTAGTCTTGGAATATCAAAATCTTTATCAATGGCGTTTCTTATGGTGTACAAGTGGCTTCTTAGGGCGTCACTTGATGGTGATTCATCACCCCAAACGTGTTCAATGACTTCATTTTTACTGACAATATCAGGTGCTTTTTTCATTAATAACCCAATAATCTTTAATTGTATTGGTGCTAGTTTTATGAGTTTTTGTTGGCGATATAATGTACCAGCTTTTATATCCATTTCCATATCTTCAAAGGTCAGTTTGCCTATGTCAGTTCTTCTGCCTCGTTTAGATAGTGCTAACAAGCGTACGTGCAATTCTTCCATGGCAAATGGTTTCACTAAATAATCATCACCGCCTATCTCAAAAGCATGAACCTTATCTTCCAGTGTATCTTTAGCGGTTAAAAAAAGAATTGGCGTACTACAAGCATAATCAGTACGTAGAACTTCAACGGTACTAATACCGTCGAGCTTGGGCATCATGATATCCATGACAATAACATCAAAGGTTTCTTCTTTTAATATTTCGATGGCAGCTGCACCATGGTAAGCACAATCAATGTCAATGCCAACCAGCTCTAAATAATCAGCAATGGTTTCTGCTACATGGTGATTATCTTCAACAATTAATACTTTCATTTTCTTCTTCACGAATCCTTCACACTCTGTACGCTATTTTACCCCCATAAATTGCATTAAATATAATAATTAGGTTAAAAAATGAAGAAAGTTGCTGTTTTATTATTAGGAAGTATGGTTTTAACGGGTTGTGGTTCTGATGAATCAAGCGATAGCCGCGCATCAAATACTTACATGGGAGAGATTGAGTCTGTTAATGCTCATGCAGATTCAATGACAGTTAATGCTATGGCGTTAAGTTTGTCTAATGCTCGAATTGAGTTGAATGGGCATTATGTTGATTCAACAGAGCTTGAGCCAGGTATGCAGGTTGATGTTGAGTATGACGATGGTATTGCATATGAAGTTGATATTGATCCTGAAATTGTTGGTATCGCTACTCTAGTTACAGAATCTGAAATTACTGTCAATGGTCAAGTATTTGAACATGCAAATATTGCCAAAGATCTTATTGGTACTAATTCGAATCGAGTGATGTTATTTGGTTACGTTGATCAAGCAGGTAAATGGGTGATTAATGCAATTCATAAAGCGAATTTCCTACCTGCAGAAGATTTGTATGAAGGTAAAATTACTTCTATTGAAAAAGCGAGTTCGCATTTTAATATTGGAACAATGAAAGTTGATTATTCAAACGCTGGTATGGATTATGAAGATTTAGCCGAGCTAAAAGTTAACGCTTGGGTTGAAGTTGAAGGGCACTTTAGTACTGATTTTAAAGCTTATGATGTCGATGTTGAAGATGATCTAGATTTAGCAAATGCGGAAGTAGAAGGTTACGTTACAGCCTTGAATAATGATAAAACATTAATGACGCTAAACGGAAGAGTTGACGTTGTGATTACGGAAAACACTCGTTTTGAAGATGGAATTAAAGATGAATTGAAAGTTGGCTCTCGAGTTGATGTTAATTTGATAAATAATGCAGGCCAACTGCAAGCATCAGAAATTGAATTTGATTAATTTGTGAAAATATTAAAACCACTGACTTTCATGAGTCAGTGGTTTTTTTGTTTTTGTAGGTAATATAAAAAATAAGTCATCATGAATGGTTAATTAGCGTTACTATTTAGTTTAGATGTAATGAATACAAATAAGGAAACACAATGGCTGGGTTAAGTTTATTAACATTATTAGATGATATTGCTTCAGTTCTTGATGACGTGGCGTTGATGTCTAAAGTTGCCGCGAAGAAAACAGCAGGTGTTTTAGGTGATGATTTAGCGCTTAATGCACAGCAAGTTTCGGGAGTTAGAGCTGAACGTGAGATCCCTGTCGTATGGGGCGTAGCAAAAGGATCGTTCAGAAATAAATGTATTTTAGTTCCTGCTGCGTTATTAATTAGCTCTATTGCTCCTTGGTTAATTACACCATTATTATTAATTGGCGGTTTATTTTTGTGTTTTGAAGGTGCAGAAAAGGTTCATGAAAAATTCTTTGAACACCATGATGCCCAAAAGGAACATAAGAAAGAGAAAGAAACGAACCCAGAAGACATTGCCGATTATGAACAAAAGAAAATTAAGGGAGCGGTTCGTACTGACTTTATTCTTTCAGCTGAAATTATTGTGATTGCATTAGGTACAGTACAAGGCCATCCATTTTTAACACAAGTATTGGTCATGAGTTTAATTGCGGTATTAATGACGATTGGCGTTTATGGCTTAGTTGCAGGTATTGTCAAAATGGATGATCTTGGTTTTTACTTACAACGAAAAAGTGAAGGCAAAGGCGTCATTGGGTCTATTGGTAATGGGTTAGTAGCAATGGCACCTAAGCTTATGAAATTACTGACGGTTGTTGGTACCATTGCTATGTTTTTAGTCGGTGGTGGTATTGTGGTACATAGCCTTCCATTTGTTCATCATGCACTAGAAAGTGTGACGAATCTGCTTCCTTCTATTCCTTATGTGTCTGCAACATATCCAACGATTGGGAATGGATTTATTGGATTATTTAGTGGCTTTATTTTGCTCTTTATTATGGTTATGTATCAAAAAGTAAAATCAAAATAATACTATTGTTCGTCTGTAAACTTAATAGCGATGGCTTCGGCGTTACCGCGTTCGAAGCCGAAAGAGATTAAGCGCCTTAACTTAAGGAACCAACCAAGCTGTTGCTTTTGATTTAGATAGAAGCCAACTTAATAGTAATGCACCAGAACCACTAAGAATAATCCAAACAGGAATAACCCATAGTGGGTGACCTGTATACCAACCATAATTTTTCATTGGCCATAAGAAGATAGGGTGGAGTAAGTAAATACCTAAACTGTATTTGCTGATGAATCCAATAATAGTTTGAGATTTATCAGAGAGTGATTCTCCAAAGTATCGACATACATAAAAGAGCATTGCAGCAGCAGCTACGGTATTAATGGTTTTGTAAGAAAGCCATCGTCCTACTGTGTATTCGTTTAGCGCTACACTTTGGCTTATTACCATGAAAACGGTTGTGATAAGAGCAAAGGCTCCTAAGCTGATAGCAATAGTTAGATTTCTCTTGCTCAGGTTAATGCGTTGATAAAGTGTATAACCAAGCAGTAGATAACCACTATATAACCAAATTTCCAGACTCCAAATACCTTCAAATTTAATTAGATAGAAGCAGGTTGTTAACAACCAAACACCGAGCAAAGAAAAAAGAGCTGTATCATCTAATTTTTGCACCAAGGCTCTTAGAAAAGGAATAATAAAATAGAGTGGTATAAAGTAATAAAAGAAACCTAAGTGGTAGTATGTATATTCAAAAGGTAAGTCAATAAGTACTGACTTAGCTGAGTCAAAGTCGTAACCTTGAGATGTCAGTCCTGAAAATAACGCATAGAACACCGACCAAAAAAGAAAGGGTATTAATACTTTACCTAGGCGCTTTTTTATATAATAAGATGGATTAAATTCTCGCTGATCACTCAGCATTAAAGCCCCTGTTATCATGATAAAAACAGGAACAGCCCAACGACTTAGCCCGTTGATGGTAACAGCACTTGCCCATTGATCAAAAGGGATTACATTCAACTCATTACGATAAGGGGCTAAGACATGAATAGCAACAACAGCAATTGCAGCTATGCATCTTAGTAAATCAAAAAAGAAGACTCTTCCCATAATATTCCATCCTAATTTAGTGAATTTTTAGTGTAGCAAATAGATAATCAGTTTTATGTATTAGCTCAAGTATTGTCTTTTTATAACGCAATCTTCTTTAACTGATGTCCTAGAATTGTAAGTTACATAAAAAATGTTAACACAAACGTAAATTAACCAATGTAACTGGAATTACTTAATAAACAACAATTTTATGATGTATTATTAACATTGGCCATTAAATAATTATTTAAGGAGTGAATATGAAAATTGTTGCAGGAGCACTGGTTGCACTTTTTGCGTGTTCAATAAGCGCAGAAGAAGATTCTGATTATACTATCAGTCCATATATCGTTGGTGGTAGTGATGCAAACGTTGCTGATTATGCGTTTATGGCATCCTTAATGTACGAGTATGATAATCAACCAGGTACTATTTACCCGTTTTGTGGCGGCTCTGTCTTGGATAGTATGCATATTTTAACTGCAGCGCATTGTGTTTATGACGTTCCTAATTTTACTGTTGGGGATATGAAAGTGGTTATTGAAGCAAATGATGGCCAAGACATGCTTGCTGCCGACAAAGTTCCCGTTGAGAAAATTTATTATCCAAGTGATTATGATGATGATTCATTACTAAATGATGTTGCCGTTTTAAAATTAAGCCGACCACTATCTAATTACACGTCAGGACATGTTGCAGAATTAGGGGATTTAGCTGAGCAAGGATATCGTACTGCTGATACAGATTTTACTATTGTCGGCTATGGGCGCTTAGGCTCTAATCAAGCAAATTCAAACGTAGATTTCTTATCAGCTACAGTGAAATATGTTGATCCAGTTGCGTGTAATATTTGGTCTAATTTTACTACTTCAGACAAACAAGTATGTACAACCGGAAGTTCGCTTGGGAATGGATTAGTAACGGCTACCTGCCAAGGAGACTCTGGCGGACCATTGGTTTGGGACAATAACGGAGTTAAAACTCAAATAGGTATCGTTAGTTTTGGTCCTGGTGTGTGTGGTGATGAAGCTTTAGCAGCACAGTCGGTGTTTACTGATGTAAGCCAATATAAGTCATGGATACGACAAGCACAAAATGGAGAAATACCTCCAACGATTACAGCAAGCAGCGGTGGTGGTTCTGGTGGTTCAATTTCTTTTGCAAGCTTTGTTAGTTTAGCTGCATTTGGTTTGTATCGACGAAGAAAAACAAGCTTTTAATGTTGGAATAAATAGAAAAGGCATAGTATTCGACTATGCCTTTTTAGTATTAAGAATGCTTATACGTATTGAAGAACAAGACGATTCCAAACTCTCTTTTGATGTTCAAATTGCATTTTTATTTGTTTATGTTGGACATTTAAAAGTGCTAATTCGTATTTTTTCGATAACGTGTCTTTTTTATTCTCGATTAACTGCTTTTTTGAATCGTAGTATTCAGCCATTCTTTCAATCAATGCATCATACTCAGCTTCTAAATGCTCTTTAATTGCATGGTAATTATGTAATGTAGCAATTTTACTTTCCGCTTTTTTACGTAACATGAGCGCTTTGGCTTTTTCTATTTTTGCTTGCGGACTCACACGAAGTTTATGAGCTAGACCTAGCCATGAGCAGGTTTTAATAAACCATTTTGTTGGATCATATTGCCACCAGTAAATTCCATTTCGGTAGTCATTTTCAAAAATGTGGTGGTAATTATGATAGCCTTCACCAAAAGTGAAAATAGCTAAAAATCCGTTATCTCGAGCTGTATTTTTTTCTGTATAAGGTTGAGAGCCCCAGATGTGAGCTAATGAGTTAATAAAGAACGTTGTGTGATGACTTAATGTTAAACGAACAGCTCCTACCATTAATAGCATACCTATGATATCGCCATAGATAACGCCTAATAATAGAGGTACGCCAATATTCATTATGAGCGCTAAGGCAATATAGTGTTTGTGTTGCCACATGAGGATATTGTCTTTTTGTAAATCTCGACAGTTGCCATAATCGTCATAGGTAGCTGGTTTATAATGACGTAGCATCCAACCTATATGAGAGAACCAAAAACCACGCTTAGCTGAGTAGGGGTCTTTGTCATTATCGTCAACATGACGATGATGAATACGATGATCAGATGACCAATGAAGTGCACTATTTTGTAATGCAAAAGCCCCACCTAAAGCAAAAATGAAACGTAATGTTGGATGGGCGTTATATGCTTTGTGCGACCATAAACGGTGATAACCAGCAGTTATGGATAGGTTACAGAAGCTAAAAGTTAAAAGTAACCAGATCCAATGCTCACTGCCTAGTCGATTGTAATAAGCATAAATCGGGGTCGCAACAAATGCGAGTAGGAAGCTAGATGTAAAAATAAATACATTTAGCCAAATAATCGATGGTTTGGTTCCTTGATTCATTTTGTAATATCCATTTAAGCGTACAGTTGTGCGCTAGAATAGTTTGAGATTAAATTATAGTCAAGAACAGACATTTAAGAATATGTAACAAATGCGATATAATTCAAGTCGAATTAAGTTTAGGGAAACAACATGAAAATCTCATTTTCTGAAGGGGATATTATTGCTAATCAACGTGAGATAGTTATTCGATTAAGCAATAAATCAAAAACAACTCTACAAGCCGAAGTGGATGCAATTACTTTAATTGGTGGAGTGAATGTTATTAATGCTGTAGGCAGTGGTGCAAAATGGTCAGTTAAGCTAGATGATGAAGCGCAACTGCAACAATTGGCCGAAGAGGTCGGTATTGCAGTTGAATACTATTAATTGGAAAGATTAATATTCAGGTGAAACAATTTGGTTTTTCCCTTGTTGTTTCGCTTTATACATGTTCTTGTCCGCCGTTTGAATCAAGGATTCAATATTACAGCTGGTACTTTGACACTGGCTTATGCCAATACTAGCAGTTATGATGTGGCGATGATCAGAAAATTGATATACTTCTAATTCACACTTTTTTAAAATGGCTGTGCCAATAGCTTTTGCTTGTTGCAAACTATGGTTTGAAAGAAAAACAATAAATTCTTCTCCGCCCCAGCGGCCGACAATACCCGATTCGCCAACGGCTTTTTTACATAAATTAGCAAAACGGACGATCACTTCATCACCTGAAGCGTGACCAAATTGGTCATTAATCCATTTAAAATTATCAATATCGATGAGTAAGCAGATTTCAGAACAAGTGTCACTATCGATGATTTTTTGGTTAAGCTTTTCAGTTATCGCTCTACGATTAAACAGGCCTGTTAAGTCATCATGTGATGCTTGATATTCTATTTGACGTTCAAGATGGTATTTTTCAGTTACATCAATAATTGAGGTCTGTATTGCCGGTAGGCCTCCCCAATCAATGACACTTTCAAATAGTTGAAAATAACGAGTTTGACCGTCAAAGCAGATGTTTTCAACAACATCATTGGTTGAGGTTAATTCTTTTGAGATCAGTTGTTGATATAGATTACGAGCATTTGTTTGATTGTACTCAGGTATAAGGCACATAAAACTATCTAATGCCATCACTTCTGCCACAGAGTTTGCTTTTACTAGATCAACAAAAGCAGGATTTACCATGAGTGGTTTGAAATCTCTATGAACCAGAATTCCTTGTAATGAATGCCAAATAAGGTCTTTATATTTCTGTTCTTGGTCAAGGATTTGCTGGTTAGCCTGATCAATCGTTGACATATCAATTACCGTAATTTGAAGTGCAGGC
This sequence comes from Aliivibrio sp. S10_S31, assembly GCF_014694495.1. Taxonomy (NCBI): domain Bacteria; kingdom Pseudomonadati; phylum Pseudomonadota; class Gammaproteobacteria; order Vibrionales; family Vibrionaceae; genus Aliivibrio; species Aliivibrio sp. S10_S31. Next base: position 50,379 of record NZ_JAAUWR010000026.1, read on the forward strand.
AGCCCTTGCCATTCAACGACATGATCGACTGTTAATACAGAAAAAATTCTGCCTTGGGTATTTTGGTTAACGTATGAACGAACTTTAGGTGTTTCTTTACCTTGCATAACATCATTATAAGCTTGTTGAGCTATCTGATGATATTTGGGGTCGATAATATCGAATAACGAACTAAGGTTCATCACTTCTTGAGGTGATTCGAAACCAAACAGTTGCGCGTATTTTTCATCAACAAATAGTGGAGTAAAATCTCGATGAATAACGACGCCATACATTGAGTCTATATGGATTGGTTTCATGGGGTACCTTAGAACGTAAATCTGTAATGTGTATGGTATACCTTTATGACAAATAAGGGAAATTTATGAGCTACATTAGTGAGATAGATAATGATACTACTGTCATTATGCTGTTTTTATGTGAAGGGAAGGGCAGTTTTTTTAAATGAAAGATTGGTTTTTTAAAGGTTAGATGCTATCTGAATTTTCAAAAACGATGGTTTTTATATTCGAAACATACAAAAAAGGCATCGTCTTTCGACAATGCCTTCGTTGTATTGGCGGAGCGGACGGGACTTTCTATCTACCTTGAGAGCAGCACGACCCTCGGCGTGTCAGGCCGCTAAGCTCTCCAATAAAAAGCCTAACCAACTGAACTACCGCTCTAATTTTTGCAACCCAGACTTTATCTGGAACTCGGAAGTATTTTCATTTTCGACAGATACAAAAATGTATGGTCCGCCTCTTAATTGCAACTACAATTAATTAATGACGGAGTTAGTTTGCGCTAATGTATTCGGAGTCACGTTTGGTGAGCCCATGGCTTACCAGCTCCACGATGATATCCGCG
>NZ_JAAUWR010000027.1:0-47599 GCF_014694495.1 Aliivibrio sp. S10_S31
AGACACTGCGGAGTGGTAGTTCAGTTGGTTAGAATACCGGCCTGTCACGCCGGGGGTCGCGGGTTCGAGTCCCGTCCACTCCGCCACTTATTTGAAAAAGCCCTAATCGAAAGATTAGGGCTTTTTTGCGTCTGAATAAAAGTAAAATGATGCAGAATAGACACAGCGAAGTGGTAGTTCAGTTGGTTAGGCTTTCTATTGGAGAGCTTAGCGGCCTGTCACACCGGGGGACGTGTTGCTCTCAAGGTTAATAGAAAGTCCCGTCCACTCCGCCACTATACTAAGAAGCCCTAATCGAAAGATTAGGGCTTTTATACGTCTGTATAAAAGTAAAATGATGCAGAATAGACACAGCGAAGTGGTAGTTCAGTTGGTTAGGCTTTCTATTGGAGAGCTTAGCGGCCTGTCACACAGGGGGACGTGTCGCTCTCAAGGTTAATAGAAAGTCCCGTTAACGTAGCCACTATACTAAGAAGCCCTAATCGAAAGATTAGGGCTTTTTTACGTCTGAATAAAAGTATAATTATACCGAATAGATACTGCGAAATAGGCAGTTTAGTTGATTAAGCTTTTTATCTCCTTCTTCATCCTGTATTCTTTTTATATCAATATTTCAAGGATGATTTTATGCGCTTCAAGCCTCTCCTGTTTTCTTCTATTTTTTTATATCTATCTTCTTCTGTGGCATTCGCTGATGAAACTCGCCCTAAAATTGGGTTGGTGCTTGCTGGCGGTGGAGCAAAGGGTGCAGCACATATTGGGGTACTTAAAGCACTAGAAGAAATGAAAATCCCCATTGATTATATTACAGGTACCAGTATGGGGGCTTATATTGGGGGGTTATATGCATCAGGGTTAAGTGCGGATGAAATCGAAATCTTTATTGATACTATTGATTGGAATAGCGGATTTGTTGATAAAGTTGAACGAAGTGAAAGACAAATTAGAGATAAGGAATATGAAGACCGTTATCAAATAGGGACAGATATTGGCTTCTCATTCACAGAACTAAAAGCACCAAAAGGCTTTGTTCAGGGCCAAAATATGGCCAAAATCCTGAGAACAACCTCTGGAAATGTTCCTTATTTAGAGTCATTTGATGATCTTCCTATCCCATTCAGAGCTGTTGCTACTGATATAGAGAAGCTAGAGCCTGTGATATTAGAACATGGCAATTTAGCAGAAGCAATGATGGCAAGTATGTCAGTTCCTGGAGCGCTTCCACCTGTTGAATATGAAGGGCGTTTGTTGGTTGACGGCGGTAGTGTAAATAATATGCCTGTGGATATAGCAAGGGAGATGGGGGCAGATATTATTATCGCTGTAGATATAGGTTCTGATTACTTAGAGGCAAAAGATATCTCCAGTTATTTATCTGTAATGGGGCAATTAACAAATTACATTGTAAAAAATAGCACCCTTCAGCAAGAAAAACTATTAGGTGAAAACGATATATTACTTTCTCCCCATGTAGGGAAGATGGAAACTGCAGAGTTTAGTAAGATGCCTTTTGCGTATGGAAAAGGTTATGATATCGCTTATGAACAGCATTTAGAGTTAGATAAATTGGTATTACCTACCGCTGAATATCAAACTTATTTAAAAGAAAAAGAACAAAAAACCAGTCAGTTAAAACGTGGTGATAATCTTAAAATAGATCATGTAACGTTAAATAATAACAGTTCATACAGTGAACGTATGTTATTTGAATATCTTCAAATAGATGAGGGTAAAACTTATACTTCAGAACAATTAGAAGCTAAAGTTAGAGCGCTGTATACGATTGATAGGTTTGAAAGAATAGATTATTTTTATCAGACAGCCAATGATGGATCTACAGAACTCGTTGTTGATGTAAATGAAAAAAGTTGGGGACCAAATTATTTAGATTTTCGTTTTTCATTAGAAGATGACTTTTATAATCAAAGTAAATACTCGCTTGGTTTTTCTATCAATTTTACAGATATTAACATAATTGGTTTATCTGAAAACAGTTCTGAGTTAAGGACAAATTTTGAATTAGGTACAGATAAGTTGATGCAAGCAGAGCTATATACGCCTTTTCTTAGTAATCAATTATTGTTTTCTTCTTTAAAAGGGACTTATAGCGTTACTCAAACTCAATTTAGGCCAACTCCTACTCTTGATAATATAGATAACTACCTACCAACTGAATATAACGAACTTGAATTTGAAGCATCTCTAGGTATACAACCCGCGCTTTGGAGTGATTTTAGGATCGGGGGGAGATATACAACGGGTGATTTAGTTTTAAATATTATTCCAGATTATAATAGTGATTATGAGAGACAAGGAATATTTGCACAATATCGTTTAGATACGTTGGATAATTTTACTTTTCCGACTAAAGGTTTTTATTTATTTACTGAGTATTTATATAGCGAAGATACATTAGGCGAAATTAGTAGTAGCGATACGATTGATGATTCAGTTGTAGAGTTAACCGTTAATGGGCGATTTGCTTATACAATAAAGCGTCATACTTTAGTCGTGCACGGTGAGTATGGTGTTGTAGAAAATAAAAATGGAGGTATTCCTCTTGAGCCTAAATCTCTGGGGGGCTTTCTACATTTATCAGGAATATCAAAAGACAGTTTATCTGGTGAGAATTTAGCATTTGCAAGTTTAGTTTATCGTTATCGTTTAATGGACAATGATTTTGGATTATTCCAGTCGCCTATATATTTAGGTGGATCTCTTGAGCAAGGAAGTGTCTGGAATGATGAACATTTTAGTGATGCCCCTATGTATGCAGCAGGCTCTATTTTTGCAGGAATAGACTCACCAATAGGCCCTATTATTTTCGCTTATGGTCGCACAGAGCAAAATCATGAATCAGTATATTTAAGTATTGGTGCAACTTTATAATGTTTAAAAGTGCGCCATAAGTCGTATGTTGTTTGATGTGGTGAGATTTTAATTTTGAGTTAAATTTGATATCATCTCGCCACATTTTTAGTCTATTCCGATACATATTCTCTTGTTTTATTGAGATTTATAACAGAATTAAAAAGTTAATGGATATAAACTGAATTGTTTCCAAGGATGTTTACTCATTAAGAGTAGACCAGAAAGTGAGGAATTAAGTCGTGCTTGAAGCTTATCGTAAACACGTCGAAGAACGTGCTTCAGAAGGCGTGGTCCCAAGACCACTGGATGCTGAGCAAGTAGCAGCATTAGTTGAATTAGTAAAAAATCCGCCTCAAGGCGAAGAAGAAGTTATTCTTGATTTACTAGAGAATCGTATTCCCCCTGGCGTTGATGAAGCCGCTTATGTTAAAGCTGGCTTCTTAACAGCAGTTACTAAAGGAGAAGTCTCTTCTCCACTTGTTAGTAAAGAAAAAGCAGCAGAATTACTTGGTACAATGCAAGGTGGTTATAATATAGAGCCTCTTGTTTCTTTATTAGATGATGCTGAACTTGCACCAATTGCCGTTAAAGCACTATCGCACACACTTTTGATGTTTGATGCTTTTTATGACGTAGAAGAAAAAGCAAAATCAGGTAATGTTTCAGCGCAGCAAGTACTTCAATCATGGGCTGATGCAGAATGGTTTACATCAAAAGATAAAGTAGCTGAAAAGATCACAGTAAAAGTATTTAAAGTCACAGGTGAAACGAACACCGATGATCTTTCTCCTGCACCAGATGCATGGTCGCGTCCTGATATTCCTGTACATGCAAAAGCAATGTTGAAAATGGAACGTGATGGTATCACTCCAGATGAACAGGGTAGCGTTGGTCCTATTACTCAAATCGAAGAAATGCAAAAAGACGGCATCCCATTAGCTTATGTTGGTGATGTTGTTGGTACGGGGTCTTCTCGTAAATCTGCAACAAACTCAGTGCTTTGGTTTATGGGGGAAGATATCCCATTCGTGCCAAATAAACGCACTGGTGGTGTTTGTTTAGGCGGTAAGATCGCTCCAATTTTCTATAATACGATGGAAGATTCTGGCGCATTACCGATTGAGCTTGATGTTCAAAACATGAATATGGGAGATATTATTGATATTTTCCCTTATGAAGGTGTTGTTCGTAAAAATAATGAAGAGATCTCTAGTTTTAAACTAGGGAAAGTATTGCTTGATGAAGTTCGTGCAGGTGGTCGTATTCCACTGATCATTGGTCGTGGTTTAACAAGTCGTGCTCGTGACTCTCTAGGTTTAGAAGAAACCGATCTATTTGCTAAGCCAATTGATCCATCTGCATCTGATAAAGGCTACACGCTAGCTCAGAAGATGGTTGGTAAAGCATGTGGTGTTGAAGGTGTGCGTGCTGGTCAATATTGTGAGCCTAAGATGACAACGGTAGGCTCTCAGGATACGACGGGTCCTATGACACGTGATGAGCTTAAAGATCTTGCATGTCTTGGTTTCTCTGCGGATCTTGTGATGCAATCTTTCTGTCACACATCGGCATACCCAAAACCTGTTGATGTAAACACGCATCACACGCTACCTGATTTTATTATGAACCGTGCAGGTGTTTCACTGCGTCCGGGTGATGGTGTTATCCACTCATGGTTAAACCGTATGCTCCTACCTGATACTGTTGGTACTGGTGGTGACTCGCATACTCGTTTCCCTCTAGGTATTTCGTTCCCTGCAGGCTCAGGTCTAGTGGCATTTGCAGCAGCAACAGGTGTTATGCCTCTTGATATGCCTGAATCTATTTTGGTTCGTTTTAAAGGTGAAATGCAACCGGGCATCACGCTACGTGACTTGGTACACGCGATTCCGTTATATGGGATCAAGCAAGGTCTACTAACGGTAGAGAAAGCAGGTAAGATCAACGAATTCTCTGGTCGAGTACTAGAAATTGAAGGCGTTGAACACTTATCTGTTGAACAAGCATTTGAGCTTTCTGATGCGTCTGCTGAGCGTTCAGCAGCAGGTTGTACAGTTAAACTATCTCAAGAGTCTATTGAAGAATACTTGAATTCAAATATCGTTATGCTTAAGTGGATGATTGCTGAAGGCTATGGTGATGTTCGTACTATCGAACGCCGTATTACTGCAATGGAAGAGTGGTTAGCTAACCCTGAGTTACTGTCTGCTGATTCAGATGCTGAATACGCTCACGTTATCGAAATTGATCTTGCCGACATCGATCAGCCAATCTTATGTGCACCAAATGATCCAGATGATGCTCGTCTTCTTTCTGACGTTCAGGGCACTGAGATTCAAGAAGTGTTCATCGGTTCTTGTATGACGAATATCGGTCACTTCCGTGCTGCTGGTAAGATGCTTGAAGAGTTCAATGGTTCGCTGAGCACTCGTTTATGGGTGGCTCCGCCAACTAAGATGGATAAAGATCAGCTAACAGAAGAAGGCTACTATGGCATCTTCGGCCGCGCTGGGGTTCGTATTGAAACTCCGGGTTGTTCACTATGTATGGGTAATCAGGCACGTGTGGCAGACAAGTCGACAGTAATGTCTACGTCTACTCGTAACTTCCCGAACCGTTTGGGTACAGGTGCGAATGTTTACCTAGCATCTGCTGAACTTTCTGCGGTTGGTGCAATTCTTGGTCGTATCCCGACGAAGGAAGAGTATCTAGAGTACGCTGATAAGATTAATGCAACCGCTGCAGATACCTACCGTTATCTGAACTTCCATAAAATGGGAGCATATACAGAGAAAGCGGATACGGTTATTTTCCAAGAGCCAGCTTAACCTTATCTTCATAAATACAAAAAGCAGCCAATGGGCTGCTTTTTTATTTAGAGAGCTGGATACTTACCTATTTCATTGAATATATTGCTGCAACATTACGAGCGGTATTTTCTACGTTAATAGCGGCTTCTTTTAATGCAAGCTCAAGAGACACTGAGCGAGGCACAACACTAAATACTGCATCAATACCATACTCATGAACAATTGCACAATCATCAGATAAACAACCTGCAATACCAATAACAGGTAAATCAAATTTTTTCGCTGTTCTTGCTACGCCAATCGGTGTTTTTCCATGAATAGTTTGGCTATCGATTCGACCTTCTCCAGTGATAACAAGATCGGCACTTGATACAACATCTGATAGATTTACGGCATCCATTACGATTTCAATACCAGGACGCAGAGTTGCACTAAATAAACCAAGTAAGGCGGCACCAAGCCCACCTGCAGCGCCAGCTCCGGCTGTGTCTTTTACGTCTTTACCAAGTTGATCTTTCATTATATCGGCATAATGGCTTAGATTGTTATCTAACGTGGTAACCATCTCAGGAGTTGCCCCTTTTTGTGGGCCAAACACGAAAGAAGCACCTTTAGGTCCACACAGTGGGTTATCAACATCGCATGCAACTTCAAGTGTAATATCATCAAGACGAGGATCTTTATTTGATGTATCGATCGTTACAAGCTGTGCTAACGAATCTCCACCAAAAGCAAGATCATTACCATCTTTATCCAGAAGTTTGATACCAAGTGCTTGAGCCATGCCAATGCCGCCATCATTAGTCGCACTACCACCGATTCCTACAATGATGTGTTTTACACCTTTATCAAGCGCCGCTTTAATTAGTTCGCCAGTACCATAAGTGGTGGTATTTAGAGGGTTACGTAAACTTGGTTCAACAAGGTGTAAACCTGATGCCGCTGCCATCTCGATAATGGCTGTTTGACCATCGCCAAATAATCCATAAAAACCAGTAATTTGTTCACCAAGAGGCGCAGTTACTGTGTGCTCGATAATTGAGCCTCCAGTTGCATCAATCAGTGATTGAACCGTACCTTCACCACCATCGGCCATAGGTAACTTTATATATTCAGCATGAGGTAATACTTGTTTAAATCCAGCTTCAATGGCCGTAGCGACTTCCATCGCCGTTAAACTTTCTTTGTAAGAGTCAGGAGCAATAACGATTTTCATAATATAGCCTTATTAAACAAATAAACCGAAGACGCCAAAGATGAGGGTTGAAACCGTTGCGATCATTAGACCAACAGCTGATTCGTATGGAATAAGTTTTAAACGCTCTTTAATATCCATGTGTACAGCGCCACCAGTTGCATGGAAGAAACTACCGTGTGGCATGTGATCTAATACGGTTGCACCAGCGTGAATCATTGCAGCACCAGCAAGAGCAGGAACACCAAGCTCTAAAATTGTGTGACTAAATACACTCGCAGCAACGGCAGTACCTGCGGTTGTTGATGCTGTTGCTAACGACATCATGGCTCCGGAAATAGGGGCAAGTAGATAAGATGGAAGGCCAGAAGCCGTTAAAATATCTATAAGGCCAGATTTCAACCCTGAGTTTGCAATGATGCCTGCTAATGTACCTGTACCAAGTAACATTACAGCAACAGGGGCCATACGAGTTAAACCAGAGACTGCAAAATGATTGGTATCTCTAAAGCGTCCCATTGCAACAGCACCCAGTAAGCCACCTAAAGGAAGTGCTATGAGAGGATCGACATTAATACCCGCTATTGGGCGCAGGGCTAAAAGGCTGATTGCAACAAGAGGAGCTACGATAGAAGTCGTAAAACTAGGTAGGCGAGAATGATCAACAGAAACTACTTCATGAGCTTGGACTTTGCTGCCTTTATTGACAAGTTTTTTAGCGATGAAATAAGCAAACACTAACCCAAATAATCCAGGGATAACACCAGCTGCCATCACTGAAGTTAAAGGCACATTAAAAGCATCGGCTGCCGCAATCGCATTTGGGTTAGGTGACATTACGTTACCAGCTTTACCGCCGCCAACCATCGCTAATAAGATAGTCATTTTAGATAGGTCAGCACGCTGAGCAATCGCAAGTGCAATAGGAGCAACAGTAATTACAGCAACGTCTACGAAAACCCCCACAGCCGTTAAGATCATTGTTGCAACCGCTAATGCCAGCAGTGCTCTGGTTTCGCCTACTTTTTTTACTATGGTTTCTGCAATAGAGGTTGCCGCACCTGATTCAATTAATACACCAGCAAGAACACCAGCGGCAAGAATTCGTAAAACAGCGGTAACAATTCCTTGAGCACCGCCAATCATCAAGTTAACTGTATCTGTTAATGAAACGCCACCGACAATACCACCAATTAGAGCACCAATAATCATGCCATAAGCAGGCGGGACCTTTTTAAGGATGAGGGCGATAGCAACAACGAGCGCTGAAATAGCGCCTAGGGTAGATACTTCGATCATATTAACGTTCCATTTAATAATTAAGATGTCGGTAATCTAACGTTATCGTTATCAATATGCTTTAGTCGAATGCCCAAATTTCATGAGTTAAATATTTAATTCATTATGCAGTTGCACAAATTGAGTGTTATTTATTACTCATTAATGAAGCAAGATATAAATAGGTAGAATCATTTATCTTATTGATATCTAAGCCAGTTTCTTTGTTTATTTTATCAAGTCGATAACGAAGTGTATTTCTATGAATATGGAGTGATTTACAGGTTTGAGCTGAATCACAATTATGATTAAAAAAGGCTTTAAGGGTTTTGAATAATATCCCTTTAGGATCTGCTTTTTGAAGATTAACGATAGGTTGCTTTAATTGTTCCATTCGCCAAGTATCGGATTTTAGTCCATTAATTAAAACGGGTAACTTGTTATCTTGGAAAAATAAAATGCGATGTTTAGCATTAGCAGTACTCATGGTCGCTTTTGCTGTCATATAAGATTGCGCTAGTCCTTCTAGATTTGGAAAGTAATCACCCAATGCTATTTTTATTGTGAATTTCTCATCATGGGAGATGCGTTGAAATAATTGGCGGATCCTTTTTTCTTCATGGCTTCTATTCCATCCTGTATCCGTTAATGTAATTGGCTTTAATACCACAACTTCGTTTAAGGTCACGGAGCTGATTGCCACTAAATTATCGCGCTCTGGATATTCTAATAAATGAACTAATTTTTGAAGATGGCTGAGAGAAAGGTTTTCACCATTAAAAGAATCTACCTTAATGATGGTTGCGATTCGTGGTTGATTAAGATCGAGTTCTAATCGTTCAGCAATTGAATAAAGCTGTTGTGTATTTAAGTCTGATGGTTGAATTAATTGTAGAACTAATTCTTCTTTGTGACGTTTAGACCACTGGATTTCTGTCATTAAAGCGGCTTGCTCAATGATAAGTTCGGCGGTCATTTTTACTAACTCACCGTACTGTTGGATTTCTGAAGGTTTTCCAGAAATACCAACAACCCCAATAACCTTATTTTGAAACACAATGGGTAAGTTAATTCCAGCTTTTACACCACGTAATTGTTGAGCTGTAGAGTAATCGATTTCAACTTCTCGGTTTTCATTAATAGCAAGTATCGCCCCTTCATGGCGACAGTTTAATCTTGATGGGTCCCCTGAACCAATAATCACACCATACTCATCCATCACATTGACAGAGTGTTTGATAATTTTCATTGAACGCTCAACAATTTGTTTGGCGATCATTGTGGTTAACTGCATCTTTAAACCTTTTAGCTATTAAGAAAGGAGGGAGTTAGCTATAAAAAAAATAGGGATAAGATTATACTGGAGTAAAAGAGCTCGGCATTGTCTTTGATCCAAAACGTGTGAGTTAACGCCGATATAATTGTTAGGATATCCGATGGATTACGAATTTAAGAAAAATACCCTTGAGGGTACATACCATGCGAATTTTTCTATGGGGCATGAAGCCATGGGACGTTGGTTAGTTGAAGATGTAGCGAAAAATACGGATTTACTCGCAGAAATATATAAGCACATTGCTTTAATTAAAAATACACAGGATGAGTGGACGTTATCAGGCAAGGTGATGACATTAGTATTGAGCGATCAAGAAGTCATTGTTCAAGAGAACGCATTGTTTGAACAATCTGATGAAGAGTTCGAAGAAGATATTCATATGTATGATGATGAATGTATATCAGTATGTGGATTAGAAGATTTTGAAACTATGCTTCAAAGTTGGGAAGCATTTATAAATCGCTTTTAATCTAATGCTCATTGATAGGGAAAGGCTGCACTATATTAGTGCGGCCTTTTTTGTTTTGTTACTCTGCAATCCCCTATCTTATTGAATAATAATTATTTTTAATGTTGGCATACCGATTGAATTGTTAAGAATAAGTAACAAATAAATTCAAGGGACTGAGCTATGAAAATAATTAACGCCATAATCAAACCATTTAAATTAGACGATGTTAGAGAAGCGCTTGCTGATGCTGGAGTAGATGGCATGACCGTTTCAGAAGTGAAAGGGTTTGGACGTCAAAAAGGTCATACTGAACTATATCGAGGGGCTGAGTATCAAGTCGATTTTCTTCCAAAAGTAAAATTAGAAATAGCCGTTCAAGCTGAAGGGGTTGATCGTATTGTTGAAGCGATCAGCAAAGCGGCGCACACAGGTAAGATTGGTGATGGAAAGATTTTTGTTTATGACCTTCAGCAAGCTGTGCGTATTCGTACTGGTGAAACCGATACCGAAGCACTTTAAGGATAGAGGACAATATTATGGAACTTTCAACAACAGTATCAGAACTTCGTTATGCGTTAGATACCTTCTTCTTTTTGATGTCAGGTGCATTAGTTATGTGGATGGCAGCAGGGTTTGCCATGCTAGAAGCTGGTTTAGTTCGTTCAAAAAATACAACAGAGATACTAACTAAAAATATCTGTTTATATGCAATCGCTTGTACCACGTATTTAGTGGTTGGTTATAACATTATGTATGTTGATAACGGCTCAGGTGGTTTTTTACCTTCGATAGGAACCTTAATTGGTACACAGGCTGAAGGTGCCGATCATTCACTAGAATCAGACTTTTTCTTTCAAGTGGTATTTGTAGCTACAGCGATGTCAGTAGTTTCAGGAGCGGTTGCTGAGCGTATGAAGCTATGGTCATTCCTTATTTTTTCAGCGATTTTAACCGCTTTTATTTATCCAATGGAAGGGTATTGGACATGGGGTGGTGGCTTCCTATCAGAAGCAGGATTCAGTGATTTTGCTGGATCAGGTATCGTTCATATGGCTGGTGCATCTGCGGCGCTTGCAGGCGTTCTATTACTAGGGGCTCGTAAAGGTAAGTACGGTAAGAAAGGTCAAATATATCCAATTCCAGGTTCAAATATGCCTTTAGCTACACTGGGGACTTTTATTTTATGGTTTGGTTGGTTTGGTTTTAATGGTGGTTCTCAGTTAATGGTTTCTGACTTTGAGAATGCAACTGCGGTTGGCCAGATCTTTTTGAATACGAATGCAGCTGCGGCGGCAGGAGCAATTACGGCATTATTTGTATGTAAGAGCACATGGGGTAAAGCTGATTTAACTATGGTATTAAATGGGGCATTAGCAGGTTTAGTTGCTATCACGGCAGATCCGTTATCACCGTCACCATTAGCAGCTGTAAGTGTTGGTGCAGTAGCTGGAGCTCTGGTTGTATTTAGTATTGTTGGTTTTGATAAAATTAAAATTGATGATCCTGTAGGTGCTATTTCTGTTCATGGTGTGTGTGGCTTCTTTGGTTTAATGGTGGTTCCTTTGAGTAACTCTGATGCCACATTTGGAGCGCAACTACTTGGTGCTGTTGTGATCTTTGCATGGGTATTTGGCGCAAGTTTAGTTGTATGGGCGGTATTGAAAGCGACAGTCGGCATTCGAGTGACAGAGGAAGAGGAGCTTGAAGGTATGGATGTACATGATTGTGGTATCGATGCTTACCCAGAGTTTGTAAGTGTAAAATAGAAAGTTAATATTTCCTTACAAATTCAAGAGCCCTAATGCGCAAGTATTGGGGCTCTTTTTTATAAAAAAGAAAATTGGATCATTGTCTTTTTTAAATCTCTTCGTATAATACCGTTATTGATAATTATTATTATTACCATTTGTAAGTAAAGATTTTAAAGGAATAACATGAAAAAATTACTATCAGTTTCTGCTTTAATTGCAGGTATGTTTGCACCAAGTGTTATGGCTGCTGAAGAAGTTAACGTCTACTCTTATCGCCAACCTTTCTTAGTTGAGCCAATGTTCAAAGAGTTCACAAAAGAGACTGGTATTCAGGTTAATGTTAAGTTTGCTAAAAAAGGCCTAGCTGAGAAATTGGCTCAAGAAGGGGAATTAAGCCCAGCAGATGTTATTTTAACAACTGATATTAGCCGTTTAGCTGAATTAACTAATAAAAATTTAGTTCAACCTGTTGATAGTAAAGTTATTGATGCAAATGTTCCTGCACAATATCGTGATGCTGAAGATGAGTGGTTTGCTCTAACACTTCGCGCTCGTAACGTTTATTCATCTCGTGACCGTGTGGGTAAATTAGGTGCTGATTTTGATTATGCTGATTTAGCTAAGCCAGAATGGAAAGGTAAGATTTGTACTCGTAGTGGTAAACACCCTTACAATGTATCTCTTGTTTCTTCAATGATTGCTCATCATGGTGAAGCAGAAGCGAAAACGTGGTTAGAAGGCGTAAAATCAAACCTTGCTCGTAAACCACAAGGCAATGATCGTGCACAAGTGAAAGCAATTAAAGAAGGTCTTTGTGATCTTGCTTTAGGTAATAGCTACTACTTAGGCAAAATGGTTAACGATCCAAAACAAGTTTCTTGGGCTGAGTCGGTATACATCAACTTCCCAAATCAAAATACTGACGGTACACATGTGAATGTGAGTGGTATGGCGATGGCAAAATACGCACCAAATAAAGATAATGCATTAAAATTAATGGAGTTCTTAACTGGTGATGTAGCACAAGGTATGTACGCTGAAGTTAACTATGAATACCCTGTAAAACCAGGAGTTAAGCGTTCTGATTTAGTCGCTTCTTGGGGTGACTTTAAAGCCGATACACTTTCTTTAGATGAGATCGCAGATAATCATACAAAAGCAATTAAGCTTTTAGATGAAGTTAAATTCGATCTTTAATTTGATATTTAAAAATGGTGAGGTAACAATACCTCATCATTTTTATAAGAGCCTTGCAGTTTAGGCAATGAAAGAAAAATTATTATTTTGGAAAACCAGTAGCTGGAGTCTTTCTCTATTACTGGTTTTACCGATCTTAGCGATCCTATACACAGCATTAGGTAATACAGATGATATATTTACTCATCTGTTTAATACTGTGCTTCCTACATACACACTCAACACGGTTTTATTAGTGTTTGGTGCGATGTTCTTCTCTCTTATTTTGGGTGTTCCTTCTGCGTGGTTTATGGCTATGTGCCGTATTCCTAGCTCTTCCATTTTACAATGGGCTTTGGTTTTGCCTCTTGCTATGCCTGCTTATATCGTTGGGTACATCTATACGGATTGGTTAGATTTTGCTGGTCCAATACAAGTGTTATTACGTGATATTTTTGGCTGGCAGTCTTATAGCGATTATTGGTTCCCAGATATTCGTACATTAACTGGTGCCATCTTAGTGATGTCTTTAGTTTTGTACCCTTATGTATATTTATTAGCTCGCGCAGCTTTTATGGAGCAAAACATCAGTTTGTTACAATCAGCACGCTTACTAAAATGTACACCTTGGGAAAGTTTTAAACGTATTTCTTTACCTCTTGCTAGACCATCGATTGCTGTTGCACTGTCATTAGTTGCAATGGAGGCATTAGGGGATTTTGGTACTGTGAGCTATTTTGCGGTTAATACGTTAACGACTGCGGTTTATGATACTTGGCTTGGTTATTCAAATTTGAATGCGGCAGCTAAGGTTTCTGCTTTTATGCTGATGGGTATTTTATTGTTGATCAGTGGTGAACGTTATAGCCGCCGTAAACAAAAAATGTTCCAAGAAAAATTTAATACTAGCGAGGAATTTCAATATCAATTGCATGGTTGGAAAAAGTGGAGCGCCTTTATTTGGTGTTGGGGACTTGTTTCGATAGCTTTTATTTTCCCATTAATGCAGTTAATCAGTTATGCCATTGATTATTTTGAGCAAAGTTGGACTGCAGAATTTCAAGAATATGCCATCAATAGTTTATATGTCTCCAGTATTTCTGCCGTTATTGCCGTAATCATTGCTGTTGTGGTTAATTTCTTACGTCGCTTAAAGCCTGCGAGTAAATGGAGCGTTATTCCTATGCGTTTGGCTTCATTGGGTTATGCTGTACCAGGAACGGTTTTAGCTATTGGCGTTATGCTACCAATGATTGGTTTGGACCATTTTATTAATGATGTATCAAAACAGCTTGGCTTTGGGGTTATTGGGCTGATTTTCTCGGGCTCTATTTTTGCGTTAATTTTTGCTTCTGTAACTCGATTTTCAGCGGTCGCTATCGGTTCTATTGAAAGTAACTTAAATAAGATACCGCCTTCATTAGATATGGCTTCTCGCACATTGGGATGTGGGACTTGGTCTATGCTGCGTCGAGTGCACTTTCCACTGATTCGTCGAGGGTGTTTAATTGCGGGGCTTCTAGTGTTCATAGAAACAATGAAAGAGCTCAACGCAGCATTATTATTGCGTCCATTTAATTTTGAAACACTGGCAACTTACGTGTTTAATTTTGCTTCTGATGAGCAACTAGAAATCGCAGCGATGCCTGCGGTGCTATTGGTTTTAGTGGGGTTAATTCCATTAATTATTGTTAACCGTTCTTTGGAGCAACATCATTAATGAAGTCTGCATTATCTATTTCAAATTTGACTTGTCGCTATCACGATCAAGATATCTTATCTCAGCTTTCATTAAATGTTGAACAAGGTGAGATCGTTTGTTTACTTGGTGCAAGTGGGTGTGGAAAAACGACGTTATTAAAATCCATTGCAGGTCTGTTGCCTTTATCGTCTGGTGAGATGAACTTAAATGGTAAGGTGATAACGGATAACAATACTTGGTTACCACCAGAGCAAAGAAACATCGGCATGATTTTTCAAGATTATGCACTTTTCCCTCATTTGACGGTGACTCAAAATATTGGTTTTGGCTTAAAGGATTGGGATAAGAAAAAAGCCGATGATAAAGTTGAGTCGATGTTACACCTAGTTCATTTAAGCGGATTTGGTGATCGTTATCCTCATCAATTGTCTGGTGGACAACAACAGCGTGTCGCCATTGCGCGAGCGTTGGCGAGTGAACCTGATTTACTTTTACTTGATGAGCCATTTTCAAATATTGATACACAAGTACGTCATGACTTGATTAAAGAGATCCGTCGAATTTTTAAGGCTCAAGGTGTGACGGCTATTTTTGTTACTCACAGTCGTGAAGAAGCCTTTGCTTTTTCAGATAAATTAGCAGTAATGAATCATGGCGTGATTGAACAGTTTGGTAGCTCTAACGATTTATATTACTCCCCTAATAGTCGCTTTGTTGCTGATTTTTTAGGTGGTGGTTCTTATGTGTCTGGTACGATTAACCAGAATGGAAATATAGAGACTCAAGTTGGTTTCATCTCTTGTGGTAGAAGCACAACGGAAGCCGATAAAAAAGCGGAAGTGTTATTACGACCACAAAATATTACCTTATATCGTGATGCAAACGGTGAGGCGATAGTGAAAGAGCTGCAATTTATGGGGGATACGTGTCGTTATGTTATCGATAGTGATGGTGTGGAATTAATCGCTGTTTCTAATGATTCATTAACGATAGGTGAAAAGGTGAAATTTGAAATCAAACCGCACTGCCCAATTGTTTTTGTTCAGGATTAATATCAGTAGTATAAAAAGAACCCAGCTAACAGACTCTTATATTAGCTGGGTTAATTCTTTAGAGATCTTGTTTTAGTTAAAACGTAGAAACTAAAGAGAAAGGAAAGCTTTCATTTCATTAAGTACTTTTTCTGCTGTTGGTTTGTCTTCCATCTCTGCAAAAATACGTAATAATGGTTCGGTACCAGAGAAACGAGCAATAACCCAACCGCCATTTTTAAAGTAAACTTTTGCACCATCTTCATAGCTTACTTTTTCTATTTCATATTCAAATTCAGGCAGTTGCTTCTCTACATAAATTTTATTATATAGGGCTTCTTTTTCTGCTGGTTTAAAGGTGCAATCGCCTTCTGCTGTATAGGCGTAACCGTATTTAGCGTAAATCTCATCAAGCATTTCAGATAGTTTTTTACCTGTAACACTGATCATTTCAACTAATAAGCTAGAAGCGAATACGCCATCTTTACCTTTAATATGTCCACGAATGGTTAAACCACCAGAACTTTCACCACCGATTAAAGAGTCATCCGCTTCCATTTGAGAGCTGATGTGCTTAAAGCCTACAGGAACCTCAAAGCATTTTTCACCATGATCTGCTGCGACTTTATCAAGTAAGTGAGTCGTTGCAATATTACGAACCACTGAGCCTTTCCAGCCTTTGTACTCAAGTAAATAGTAGTAAAGGAGAATTAGGACTTCATTAGGGTGAATAAAGTTACCTTTTTCATCGATAATACCTAGACGGTCAGCATCTCCATCAGTACCAATACCAATGTCATAACCTTCGTGTGCAACTAAGTGTTTTAAGCGATACAAAGTAGCAGCACTTGGCGATGGCATTAAGCCTCCAAATGCAGGATTTTCACCATCGTTGATAACGTCAACATCGCAACGACCATTAATTAACACCGTTTGAAGCGCATTTTTTGCTACACCAAACATTGGATCGATAAGTACACGTAAGTTGGCTTTTTTAATTGATTCGATATCAATAAAATCGATGATTGAGTCAACAAATGCGTTCATTGGGTTAATGATTTCAATTTTTCCCGCAGTAACCGCTTCTTCAAATTCTAATGCATTAACATCTTGTTGAGTTAAATGAGCAATTTGTTGTTCGATTTTTTGGGTAATGATTTCATCGGCGTCACGACCACCTTCGATGAACACTTTCACACCGTTGTAGTCTGCAGGGTTATGAGATGCAGTGATACAAGCTGAATAGATACAACCCATCTCTTTTGTTTGGAACATAACGATAGGGGTTGGAACAAACTTATCAATAAAACTTACTTTAATGCCATTGGCTGCAACAACTTCTGCAAACCATTTTCCTGCTTTATCTGATAAGAAGCGACGGTCAAAACCAATAACAAACCCTTTATCTTGGACTTGTTCGTTAATCATAATATTTGATAGTGCTTGAGCAACAAGACGTACGTTGTCTTTGGTAAATTCTTCACCAATAAATGCGCGCCAACCACCTGTACCAAATTGAATCATAGTAAATTCCTTTTATAGTAAGGCACCAAAATAAGGTGCCTTACTTTTGTCTATAAAACTTAGCTCATCATTAAACGAGCTTAGCCCATAATTACGACAACTTCGTTAATAGAACCTTCGGCTTGAACCGGTACTGAACCCACAACTTCTGTACCATTAAGCGTAATGCTTTGAACCCCTTTACTTACAGAATTCGGGTTTTTCACCTGAATGTTGTAAGTGGCGCCACGCCATTGGCGAGTAACGGTAAATTCAGGCCAGTTTGTTGGAATACATGGATCAATCGTTAATCCATCAAAACCAGTACGAACACCCAAGATAAAGTTAGTTACTGCAAAGTAAGCCCAACCCGATGTTCCAGTTAACCAAGGGTGGTTTGCACGACCATGATCTTGGTGATCTTTACCCATAATGAATTGAACGTATGAGTATGGTTCAGCAATACGTTTTTCAATGATGTCATTTTGGTTATATGGGTTAAGTGCATCGTAGAACTTCATCGCACGGTCACCACGACCAAGTTTCGCTTCTGCTACCCAAGCCCATGGGTTTGGATGAGAGAAGATTGCGCCATTTTCTTTTACGCCTTGATAAACACGAGTAACAAAACCGATATCATCATTTGGTGTTGCAAATGATGGTGAATTTAGGTGAAGACCGTATTCAGAGAATAGGTTTTCATCAACGGCATCCATCGCTTTCTCGCCACGTTCTTGAGACACCGCACCAGAAAGTACCGCTAATGTATTTGATTCAAGATGCACTCGACCTTCGGTTTGTTGTGCTGTACCAATTTTGTCGCCATCTTTTGTTAGGCCACGAATGTACCAACCGCCTTCGTCATCCCAAAGGTGTGTTTCACACGCTTCACGAACATTTGCTGCCATTTCTGTATATTTCGTTACGTCAGCATCGTTATTACGGAATTTAGCTAAATCTAGGAACTCTTGAAGCGCCCAGAAGTGTAAGAATGAAACCATTGATGATTCACCACCACCTAGGTTTAGACAGTCATTCCAGTCAGCTCGTAAACCTTTACAGATACCTGTTTGCCCAACATATTCAGCAGAAAAATCTAGCGCAGCTTTCATGTGTTCGTAAACCGTTGCATCGCCACCATCAGCATATGGGATCACTTCATCAAAGAAAGAATGCTCACCGGTTTCCATTACGTATTTGATAATAGTAGGAACGATCCATAAGTGGTCATCAGAACACGTATCTTCAATACCGTGGATCTTGTCGTCGTCAGATGGTGTTGGAACCACTGTCGGTGATTTAGATGGTTTAACATCTGCTTTTTCTGGATCAAACCAATCTGGATCGAATAGATGTAGACCGTAACCTGCTTTTACTTGTCCGCGTAGTAAATCCACAATACGTTTGCGAGTCATTGCTGGGTTAGCGTGAGGTACAGAAATCGCATCTTGAGCAGTATCACGATAACCAAGACCTGTTCGACCACCAACTTCAATGAAAGAAGCAAAGCGAGACCATACAACACACGTTTCAGCTTGGTATAGCGTCCATGTGTTGATCATTGTATCTAGGCCTTCGTTTGGTGATGATACTTGGAATTTCTCGCAGCGCTCATTCCAGTGATTTTTAATTTCTTGGAATGCCGCATCCACATTTGCCACGTCTTGATATTTTTCACGTAGACGTTCGCCATTACCTTTACCAATACCTAGTACGTAAGCAAAACGCACTTCTTCACCAGGTTGAATTGTGAATTGTTTATGCAGAGAACCACAGTGGTTATAACAAGTTTGCGCTGAGTTTGAACAACGTCCTTTTTCAACGGCAATCGGATTTGCTTCATCACGGTATAGACCTAAGAAGGTATCGCGTTGGCCATCATATGAATCAGGGTCAAACGTTGAAGCTAGGTAGTAGAAGCCTTCAAAGTCATTGGTGTTGTAGTAAAGATCGTATTCAAGTACGCCATTTTTGTATTCTGTACCCGCAGAGTAAAGAGACATCTGGTGGTTTTGATTATCAGATTGAATATGGCTAAATGAAAACTCAACAAATGAGAACGTTGAAATAGTGCGTGGTTTATCGCTCGTGTTTTTAATCACGACATCCCATACTTCAGCATCTTCACCTTTTGGTACGAATAACGTTTTTGTTGCTTCAATACCGTTGTACTCACATTTGAATTTTGAGTAAGAAAGACCGTGGCGAACTTCATAGTTTGCTTCGTCTAAGCTTTTTGCTACTGGTTGCCATGAGATTGACCAGTAATCGCCAGTTTCATCATCACGTAAATAAACATAATGTCCTGGGCGATCAAATGTGCCATTTGGGCGGAACTTAGTAACACGGTTGTACTCTGGAGAGTTATAGAAAGAGTAACCGCCAGCATTGTGAGAAATAACCGTACAGAACTTTTCTGTACCTAAGTAGTTAGTCCATGGTGCTGGTACGTCAGGGCGTGTGATGACATATTCACGATTGTCGTTATCGAAAAAACCGTATTTCATTTTTTTATCCTTAACTAAAATACTAATAAATGGGTGACTTATGGTTGACGGAAATTAATACCCTGACGTGTTAGGGTTGGTAATCGTCCATTTAACCTTGCTAAAAAGTCTGTCCAGTTTCTGTGTTGTTTTTGTGTCCACATTCCTTCAGATATTGCTAAAAGACGTGGGAAAATCATGTAATCCATGCGCTCTTGGTTATTGATGATTTCACACCAAAGTGCACATTGAATTCCGAGAATGCGTTTACGAATAGGGTCGTTATCAGCTAATTCAGCAAGAGGTTCGTAGTTATAAGCCTCTTCAAGAGGAAGAACATTTGCCCAATCTACTCCAGGTTCTTCAGGAGCATAATCTTGTGCCATATCTAAATAGGTGGTTTGACCCGGTTGGAGTACGACATCAAAGCCTTGTTTGGCACAATTTAATGCTGCTTCTTCACTCAACCAAGAGTAAATAACGGTATCTTTGCTGACTTTATTACCATGTTGAGCTTCTTCCCAACCAAGCATTTGTTTGCCTAGTTGTTTTAATTTGTTTTCAGCATGACGAAGTAGATGACCTTGTAGTTCAACAGGGTCGCTATAACCTTGCTCTTCCATCAGTTTTTGACATTTTTCACTATCAGTCCAAACCCCTTTTGGAACTTCATCAGCACCAATATGAACGTATGGAGCTGGGAAAAGAGCGGCAATTTCTTCGAGCACCGTATCAATAAACTGATAGGTACCTTCGATTGCTGGTGATAGCACATTATCTGTGTAGTGTTGAATACTGCGATAAACCGAATTATCGTCAGAATCAATTAACAAATGAGGTAGTGATTTAATAGCTGCACGGCAATGACCTGGAATATCGATTTCAGGTATTACTGTTATTCCACGCTGTTCTGCATAAGCAATGACGTCTTTAATCTCTTCTTGAGAATAATAACCACCATGCTTTTCTGCTATATGAGTGTATTGTGGCTCAATCACTTCTTCTGGCCCACGCCATGCACCAATTTGCGTTAATTCAGGAAAGGCTTTTATTTCTACTCGCCATCCTTCGTCATCCGTTAAATGCCAATGGAAAGTGTTAAATTTATAATGAGCTAATTGATTAATTAAACGTTTTACACGCTCTAGTGGATGGAAGTGTCTTGCACAATCTAGCATCATTCCACGATAGTGAAAGCGTGGTTGGTCTTTGATTTTTGCACACGGGATCAAGTGTGTATTTTCATTTATTAATTGTAAAAGCGTTGCAGATGCGTGAACGAATCCCTCATTAGAGCCTGCTGTAAGAGTGATGATATCTTCAGATACCGAAAGTTGATATGCACCTTTATCTAATGTTGGATTAGCAATGAATTGGATCTGACCTTGTGATTTAATCGGATACTTTAAAGAAGTAATATTTTCTAATTCATCACTTAACCACTGTGCGGCACCTTGTGCTAAATGGGTTTGTGTTTCTAGAGAGATTTTATCTTTTAGATTAAATTGGCCATCAAAACGTTGTACTGATTCTGGTTTTGGAATAAGAGACAGTTCAGAAGGAGCAACTCTAGGGATAGACGTTCTCTCTGAGTATGGTGAAGCCAAAACAATCGGTGAGATCGATACATCTAAAAAATGAGTATTTTTGCCATCATCAACAAAAATAGCGGCATCATCTAAACCATCGGTGATAAAGCGAAAAGGGGCGGTACCAATACTAAATTCAACATAATAGTGATTATTTGCTTTTAGTACTTGGTTGGGATCTGGAGTTAATTTACAAAAACTACCGACTTGTTCTAATGTTCCTTGGGAATTACTTTCAGGTGCAATAAAACGATCAATAGTAAATTGTAATTGCCAATGATGAAGATCCACATCGCTTAAATTATGTAAGGTTAAGCCAAAACGGTTTAACTTTTCTTTGTCTGATAAGACAACAAGGTCTACACGATAATCCATCATCTTTTCCTTATAAAAGACTAGAACAGGTTATGTTCTTTGTTTCTTGCCATCATAATGCCACCTTCAATGGCATCAAATTGCGGCTGTACTAAATATTGACGAATAGAAGGCGATAGCCATTCAACAATGCGTTCACCAATACTTCCCATAAGAGCGATTTTTGTAGCTCCTTTTTTGTTTAGTGCGGTTAGAAACATTTCAATATCGCTTGCTGTTTGTTGCAGCATATCGATAGCAAGCGTGTCTCCTTTTAATGCAAGTTCAAAAATAGCAGGTGAGAACTGACCATAATCACAAGGACGAGCCGTTTTAGACCAATCAACGATACTATCGATATCATTCTCAAAGTGCGCTAATACGTGTTCGGTAAGAGCGGTGGTAGGTTTAATACCATCGGAGGCCAATAGGGTATATTGAATTAAACGAAGTCCCATAATAGCGCCACCGCCTTGATCTGAAATAGGGAACTCGCGCCCACCAACAACATGTTGTTGACCCTTGCTAATATAGATGCCACAAGAGCCTGTGCCTGCGATCATTATCGCGCCATTCTCACCGTTATGAGCTCCTAGACAAGCGCCGTAGGCATCGGTATTAAGAACCATTGAGGCAAAAGGGTGAGCTTGTTGCATAAAGTTATGCCAAGCTGATTTTTGTTCAGCGCCAGCAAGAGCCAAACCAAGGTGCATGCGAGAGAAATCCGCATCCGTTAAATTATGTTGTGCAGCAGCTTGGGTGATGGCGTCAATGATTGAATTCATTGCTACATCAACACCAAGTAGGATATTAGCGCTTCCGCTTTTTGCTTCACCTAATAATTCACCTTGTTCATTGCGAATACGAGCTCGACAAGACGTACCGCCACCATCAATACCGACATATAAATGCGTCATGATTATGCTCCTTGCTCTGAGTAATAAGCGGATTGAGACATAATCGCTAACAGATACCATGCGCCATGAGGGATCCATTGCTCACCCCAACGCCAGTTTTGCAACATATCATCGCCATGTGGTGCAGGATTAAATGCAATATCTTCTTCGTCTTCAAAACCACCAGTAATTCCATTACAAACACCACCTTTGGCATTAAAGAAACCAAGATGAGGAAGGTAATCAGGGTTATTGTGGCCATGACCGTCTAACATACACATGTCATAAGGATTTAGACCTAGCACCCAGTTCAGGTTATGTTGAGCAAATGAGGTTAGTCTTTGTTTTAGCTCGTTAGAGGTTAGGTGTGGTAACACAAGGTAGCTCATACTCGCTAGAGAGCCGAGTCGAGCATTTTCGCCTTGCCACCAGTAACCAGACTCATTGTCGTGAGCAACAAAGAAAGCACTGCGTTTTTGACCATTAACGGCTTTAACGTATTGTCTTGGGTAACCAAATGGATTGAATGTCTCCGATGAAATAGTCAATTCAAATTCAACCGCTTGATTGATCACTAATTGAGTATGAGCTTTGCGGCTATTATCGGTTTCAATCTCTAAGTACTGAGAGAGGGCAATAACAGGAAGGCCTGCTTCTGCTGCGTGAAAATATGGACGTTCGCCATTATCAGTCGCTGACCAGAAGTGTGAGAAATTATCATCACTTTGTTGACGTGCAGAAAGTTTATCGGCCCAGATTCGAGCTTCAATTAAGAAGCTATTTTCTTGTGTTGCTTTAAACAGTTCAATAACAGCAAGAAGAGCACAATATTCATCAATAATGTTTTCTTCGCCATTATTTAAATAACTAAGGTTGTTTTCTTTTAAGTGCCAGTAGCCTTTAGTTGCTGCGGCTAAGTATTCTTCGCGAGTAAATTCGCCATCAAGTGTTAATTGAGATGCAGCGGCAAGAGCAGCGATAGATACGCCACCACCTTGACGAAATCCTGCTTGATAATCATCGGATTTATGACCTTCTTGAGTAGCATAAGCACAAATATCACGTTGATTGATATCTTTACTCCATTTATCAAAGACGGTCATATAAAAGAAACCTGCCGGATTTTGCATTCGAACTAGGAAGTCTGCACCAAATAACGCCTCTTCCGTAAGACGGGTGCGAGAGAAAGCGGCAAAATCCGATAGGTTTTGTGTTAGTTCTAATCCTTTGAGCATATTCCAAACAACCATCGGAATTTGCTGAGGATTAAGGTAATTAGCATAAGATAAGTGACTAAGGTATTTACTCACATCACCGGATGCATCATACCAACCGCCATGAACATCCACGGTTTCGTTGCTATTTAATAAAGGTGCTTGTTTATCTTGTTTATCGAAAACCCCACCACATCGTTGTGATTTGAAATAGTGCATAACATCAGAAAATGTGTGCGCCATTAATAAGTTGGTTTTGATAACAAAAGAGTGAGACATTGCACCTTCGATAACAAGAATGAATTCACCTTCTTCAGTAAAATCAGTAAATGTTATCTCAGCAAAATAACCTTGATGCCAATGAGCGACTTGGTCTGATGAAGAAATAGAAAAACGGTATTTGACCTTTTGTGTTTGAGTACAAACAATATGACCTGATATTGGCTGCGTAAGGGCAGTGGTAGCCAATAATACTGCTGATTTCGGTCCGTTTGTTTCATATCCAATATGGTTAGTTAACAGTTGCATCTATTTCTCCAAAATACCAATTACTGCTGTTCAGAATTACAAATGAAATTAATTTTCGTATAAGTAACAACGAACAAAATGGTTGTCTGACAGTTTTGTTACGCCAGGCATTTGTTCTTTACATTTAGCACTTGCGTGAAGACAGCGGCCAGCAAAAGGGCAGCCTACTGATTCAGGTGTCCATAATGGAATTTCACCTTTGTTGCCTTTTAGTTCTGTATGGATCGACTTACTTGGATCTGGAACTGCTGATACAAGTAGTTGAGTGTATGGGTGTTGTGGATCGTGGATGATCTCATCCGTATCACCCCATTCAACCATGTGACCGACATACATAACCGCAAGATCTTCTGCAATGTAACGTGCAGTTGCGATATCGTGAGTGATATAAAGAAGAGACATTTTTTTCTCGAACTTCATCTCTTCCATTAGGTTTAGAACACCAGCACGAATCGACACATCAAGCATTGAGGTTGGTTCGTCAGCTAATACCACTTCAGCACCAACAGCAATATTTCTTGCAAGGTTTACACGTTGACGTTGGCCACCTGAAAGTTGGTGCGGGAACTTTGCCGCAGTTTCTTTAGGTGGGATCAAGCCAACTTGTTCTAGAAGATCGTAAACGCGCTCTTCTAATTCCTTTTTATTGCCTGGAGTCACTTTCTTATGGATAAGAAGAGGACGAGCAATATGGTGGAAGATGTTGTGAGTAGGGTTTAAAGAACCAAACGGATCTTGCCATACCATTTGAACACCTTCGCGATAAGTCATTAAATCGTTTTTCTTAACGATAGTTTGAATATCACGACCTTTATATTCGATTACACCATCTGTTGGTGCATACATTTTTGCTATCATTTTTGCTGTGGTGGATTTACCTGAACCAGATTCACCTACCACAGAAAGACCACGGCTTTTGTACATTTTGAAAGATACGTCATTAATAGCACGCATCATTGGGTTTTTAAGTGCGTTACTGCTTACAGGGAAATCTTTAACCAGATTTTTACCTTCAATCAGTAATTCGCCAAATTCTTTGCTCATAATTTACTCCAGAAAATCCGTTTTATGCTTTTACTTGTGCAATGGTTTCACCGTAAAGGTGACAGTTTGACAAGTGTCCAGGCTCGATCTGACGAAGCTGTGTTGGAATCGAACGACATGCTTCATGTACACGATCACAGCGAGCTTGGAAGCGACAGCCTTGTGGAACCTCTAGTAAATTTAGAGGGTTCCCTGGGATCCCTGTTAATTTCGTTTTTGGTCCTGTTAACGGTGGGAATGAGCTACCAAGGCCTTTTGTATATGGGTGATAAGGCGAAGTTAAGATTTCTTTAGAAGAAGCTACTTCGATTAATTCACCTGAATACATGATCCCAATACGATCAGAGAACTCAACCATTAACGATAAATCGTGCGTAATAAACAGAATAGAGAAACCAAATTCTTCTTTAAGCGCATAGATTTTTTGTAAGATCTCACGTTGAACAACTACATCAAGAGCGGTAGTTGGTTCATCCATAATGATCATTTTCGGATTTAACGCTAACGCAATTGCAATAACTAAACGTTGACGCATACCACCAGAGAACTGGTGTGGGTAATCAGTCAAACGACTAGGGTGAATATCAACAATTTCAAGTAAACCTTGTGCACGAGAAATTGCTTGCTCACGAGTCATGGTTGTGTGACGCATAATCACATCACAAAATTGTTCTTCCATCGTTAGTACTGGGTTCAATGCGTTCATGGCACTTTGGAATACCATTGACATTTCACTCCAACGGAATGCCTGCATTTGAGCATCGCTGTACTTTAAAATATCTTTACCATCGAAGAACACTTCACCACCGGTAATGAATGCTGGCGGCTTATGCAGGCGCATTAAAGAGAATGCTACGGTTGATTTACCACAACCAGATTCGCCTGCTAGACCAAAGACTTCACCTTTACCAATGTCAAAACTCACATTGTTTACAGCACGTACATCACCAGCGTCAGTAATGTAATCCACACATAGATTGCGGATAGAAATTTGTGGGTCAGTCATATTAATCTTCCCTGTTCCAATTTAATTCTGGTTTACCTAAATCTGGCTTACGTTCTTCAGTGTCTTGAGATGCCATTTTCTTCCAGCGTTTCATACCTTTATGAGAACGTAGTTGAGGGTTAGCAATTTCATCGACCGCAAAGTTAAGCATTGCTAGACCAATTGCGAGTAGCGTCAGAGCCATACAAGGAGCAATCAGTTCCCACCATGCGCCAATTAGAATTGATGATGATGTTTGTACGTTGTAAAGCATGATGCCCCAGCTGATTGTACTTGGGTCACCAAGACCTAAGAACGAGATGGTTGCTTCCATCATGATTGCGTACATCACTGAGCCGATGAAACTTGCACCAACGATAGAGATAAGGTTTGGAAGAATCTCAACAAAGATGATGCGCCATGCTGATTCACCAAGAACTTCTGCGGCCTTAACGAATTCTTTTTCACGTAGTGCTAAGGTTTGAGAACGAATTACACGTGCGCCCCAAGCCCAGGAGGTACAACCGATAATGAGGGCGATGGTCATTGGCCCTGCCTCACCAATAAATGCTGCAAGAACGAATAGTAGTGGATATTGAGGTATAACAAGCATGATGTTCATTGCTGCTGTTAATACATCATCAACTTTACCGCCAAAGTAACCCGCAGAAACACCGATGATGGTTGCTAAGAAACAAACAACAACACCAGCACCAAAGCCAACAGCAAGTGATACGCGTGCACCGTGTGCAAGTTGAGACCAAACGTCACGACCCATACGAGTTGTACCCATTACGTGATCTGCTTTTTTAGACATCAGTAATGTACGGCGATCGGTTGCTAGGTTTTCTGCAACCCAACCTTCAGGGTTATTTTGAGCAGCGTTTACAACAAAGCTTGGGTATTCATGTGGTTTACCAGTACGTTTATCTGGAGCATGGTCGCTAAGAAATGGTGCGAACACAGCAATAAAGATAAACATGAATAGGATACCTAAACCAAACAGAGATTTAGGGTTACCTGAAAGTAGTTTAATTAAGCCTTTCATTATTATTTTCCTCCCTTGCGTAGGCGAGGGTCTAGAACAACGTATAACATGTCAGCAAGAAGGTTAAAGAACAGCATGAACAGAGTCATGATAAGTAGCTGACCTTGAAGAACTTGGTAGTCACGAGAAGTGATTGCGTTAAATAGTACAGAACCAAGACCTGGATAGTTGAAGATGATTTCAACGATTAACTGACCACCAATTGCCATACCTAATGACATTGATAGAGCAGTAACACTTGGAAGCATTGCGTTTCGTGCTGCATAGTTAAATACAACGCGGTTTTCGCTTAAGCCTTTACCTTTAGCCATGGTGATGTAGTCTTCACCAAGTAGGTTAATCATGTTGTTACGCATGTTAATTAGGAAGCCACCAATTTGAACGATAGCTGCACAGAACAGTGGAAGAATAGCGTGATAAGCAACATCTTTAATGAATGCCCAGCTTGTCCAATCTGGAATTGTGCCTGGAGTATATGCGTAGCCTGTAGGGAACCATTTCAAACCGACAGCAAAGGTAAACATAGCTAACATTGCAATAACGACTTGAGGTACAGCTTGGATAACCAACATCCCTGGAGAGATGAATGTATCGTAAGCACTACCGCGTTTCCATGCTGCAAAGATGCCAAGAATAGAACCTAGAGAGAATGATAAAATTACCGCAGTACCTGCTAGGAATAATGACCAACCAAATGCACCACCAAGTAAATCATTTACACTTAGCGGATAGAATTTGATAGAAGTACCTAATTCCCAAGTTAGGATGTTTTTGATGTAGATAAAGTATTGCTCATATAGAGGGCCATCAACAAAGCCAAGCAATTGTTTCATTGCTTCAATACGCTCAGGAGTTACCTGAGTGGTTGCATTAGCGAACATCATGGTAACTGGGTCACCAGGCATTGCTCGCGGAATGATAAAGTTAATCGTTGCAGCAACGACCAACGCAATAAAATAGAACGATAAACGTCTTAGAAAAAATCCCATAACTCACACCTTACTCATCCAGATATTGTTTGCCTGACCTGGAAATCAGGACATAAAATCCCCTGACGACGAGCGCCATTCCTTTAGCTAGTAGGGAAGGGGGGGGAATAGGCGGTGCACAAAGGGTGCACCGCAAAGACAGTTACATATTACTTAACAGGTTTTAGGTCAAGAACGTGTAGAAGACGCTCAGGGATACCAGCCCAGATGTTTGGACGGCCCTTAGGAT
Organism: Aliivibrio sp. S10_S31; assembly: GCF_014694495.1. Taxonomy (NCBI): domain Bacteria; kingdom Pseudomonadati; phylum Pseudomonadota; class Gammaproteobacteria; order Vibrionales; family Vibrionaceae; genus Aliivibrio; species Aliivibrio sp. S10_S31. The sequence continues at coordinate 28,467 of NZ_JAAUWR010000027.1, forward strand.
TCTTCTCGTTCCACCAACCGCTGAAGCGTTTTGTGTTGTATTGGTACATGTAAGCACCAGACATCACAGGGATTGTTACTTGGTTTTCAGCGATGATTTTCTGAATGCCATGAGCGATTTCTAATTGCTCATCACGGTCAGCTGTTTTGTAGAAGCTATCAAGTAGAGCATCAAGTTTCGCATCTTTGAAGTAGTGCATTGCGAAACGAGGCATACCATCACCTTCTTGAAGTGCTGAGTTGTAAGCACTGTTCCAGTATAGGTGTGGATCGGCACCGTGGAAGTAGTTTGTGTAAGCTACATCATAAGTACCTTCTAGCATTGCTTGGTTGTATACCGCGAACTCAGGAGTACGAGCTTTCGCTTTGATACCAACTTCATCTAATTGCTCTACAGCAAGTTGAACTGTGTTGTTAAAGTCAGTCCAGCCGTTTGGAGATTGGATTAGAAGCTCGAAAGGCTTACCTGATGGAGTATCAACATACCCATCGCCGTTTACGTCTTTAAAGCCAGCTTTAGCTAGTTGCTTTTTAGCGCCTTCAACGTTGTATGTGTTGAATTTCTTGTACTTGTTGTGAGTACCTTCATCAGACCAAGCTTCAAATGCATAGCCAAGACCAGATGCGAAATCATTCACAGTACCGCCGCCGTAGAATGCGATATCAATGATTGTTTGACGGTCAAGAGCCATACCCATAGCGCGACGGAACTCAACGTTTGTTAACGCTTCGTTTTTAGCTGCATCAGGGTTTTTGAAGTTAACCATGAATGCTTGTGTACCTGATGGCGGGTACCAGTATTGGTGGTTAGGACTTGCTGAAGCGTATGTACGATCGATATCTGGAACGAAAGAAGAAGTCCAGTCTAGTTCAGAGTTAACAATCTTACCTAGTAATTGGTCGTTGTTTGCGATTTGAGGTACACGTAAACAGTCCACATCTAGGTTATCGTTATCCCAGTAGTTAGGGTTACGACACTGAATGTAAAGTTGAGGTGTAAAAGTATCGATCTCAGTAAATGGACCTGTACCTACTGGGTTTTCATTTGTAAATGTTGTTGGATCTTTCACTTTAGACCAAATGTGCTCAGCAACGATTGGAACTAGTGAAATTTCGTATGGAACGTTTGAGTTAGCTTCAGATAGGCTGAATTTAACTTGGTATTCATTTACACGTTCAACGTTTGTAACCCACTTATTGATACCACGCTGATCAAGCTCAGGCTTATCTTTTAGTAGTTTATAAGAGTAAATTACGTCGTCAGCTGTGAATTTCTCACCATCAGACCATTTAACACCTTTACGAATGTCAAAAGTTACACTCATAAGGTCATCAGACATACGGAAATCTTCCGCAAGACGCATAACTGGTTTGTTACCATGCATTTCATTAAAGATAACTAGTGGTTCGTAAACAAAATCAGTTGTTGTACGAAGGTTAGTTGCAAGGTATGGGTTAAAGTTTTGGATCATTGTAGGGTAGAAATCTGGTACCACTGTTAGCTCACTTCGTGCCGCTGCATCTGTAGCTGCAAAACCCGTTGTTGCTGCAAGTACTGCAGCAGCTAATGTAGTTTTTTTAATATTGGCAAGCATAGCTGTTCCTTACTCTTTGCTTTAGTTTCACGATATATACGTCTTTATCAATTTGATAAACACACATTAAAGGCTTACCTCAAATCCATTTTTCCAAATTGCCTTTCTAATGGTTTTTGAGTGGTCTGTAGGCCTTGGGCATGTATAGGAAACCGTTTTCGGCTCAAAACGTCAATTTGGATTACCGTTAAAAACGGCAAAATAACTTTTTTTAACGTCAAAAACGTTATTTTCTGTAATTGTGTGTGTTTTTTACTCTATTTTAGTGGTGTGACCTTTATCTCATATACGTCGTTCCGTATGTTATTAAGTTAGTGATTACTTACTGTTTTAGCCTTTATAATTATACTTTCTTTTTCCTTGTTCTATAGTGGTGACCTTGATCACCTGTGATCTCTATCGTTAATTTTATCGCTAAAATTATTGGACAAGGTTTGTTGTGAGTCGCTTCTCATAATTATGACAAATATATAATAGATGAGTTTTTTCCACTAAAAAATAGCTAAATACAGTCAAATTACTGTGCTGATTAAGTGCTTTTTTTGAACCGTGAATTTGGTTGTGGTGAAAAAAAAGCCCGTAAATATTACGGGCTTTTAGGTTGAGTTACGATGGTGAATATTAGTTGTTGGATATGAGTATTTGTAGTTTATCTTTAATTCTAACTAGTTTGTCACGTTGGTCATTGTATTGCTCACAATGTTCTAAAATGTACTCTAAAGTACTAATTACGGTTCTCCAGCGTGGTGTTTTCGGCAGGGTTTCTACTCGTAAGTATTTATCAAGTGTACGTGTTTGTAGTGTGCTTCTATCTAAATACACTCGCCATAATCCACTCTCTTCTGCGAGAGTGTATTTGGTTTGCCCTGTGGACTCTTCCCAATAAGAAAGGCCTGAGATCATGCCGTCAACAATGAGCTCTCGCATGATGGTGCCTTTATCTTCTTTATTTTCATTAGCCTTAGTGGCTAGTTGCGCAATATCTCCACCAACTAACGATAGCGAGTTTAGTTTTTGTTTATCGCCTTCGAATGCAAATGCAGATAGTGCTTCTACTGCACTTTCTAAGTCATGAATTCGTTGTTCGCTTGCCTCGTGTTTATGGCTAACTACAAGAATAAGAGATAACCCTGACTCTGCAGGAAGATGTAATAAATCAGCGTTTATTTGTGTTATTTCACCATCAATATAAACATCAATATTGCCACGGTGATTTTGTTTACTTTCAATAAGGCTGCGTTTAGCGATTAACTCATCAATAGAGTAACGTGAAAGTTGTTCTTCTGTTCTTTGAAATAGTTTCGCTGCAGAGTTATTTACATACTTAATTTTTCCATCACTCTTGGCACATATAATGGCCTCTTGTGCATGGTTAAGTTGCTCTAATATATGAGCTTGTGTCTCGAGCAAACTGGCTTCCACTTTTTCTCTATGGCGAATTTCTTGCTGTAGGCGATCATTTTCACTTAAAAATAGTTCAGCCTTACTTGCTTTAAGATGCGCTTTTATTCGAGCTGCTAGTTCTTGTTTATTAAAAGGCTTACTTAAATAGTCGTTAGCGCCTGACTCAAAACCTCGAATCCTATCTTGAGTTTGATTTAAGGCCGTTAACATAATAATAGGCAGTTGAGAGTGGCTATAAGTCTCTCTTAATGATTGGCATACTTCATAGCCGCTCATTCCAGGCATCATGACATCAAGCAATAATAATTCAGGCTTTTCTTCTTCAAATACTTTTAATGTTTCAGGTCCATCATTAGCTACTTTCACTCGGTAGCCTTCGAGTTTTAAGAAACTAGTAAGTACTTGTAGATTAACGGGCTCATCATCCGCAACTAATAAAAGTGGACCCTCAGGGTTTTCTGGTAATTCCTCATCAATCTCATCTAAATTATATTCAAGTTTTTCAGGTGTTTGATAGTGAGTAATACCTTCTTGAGCAAGCAATTTGTGTTGTTGAATTTGTTCTTTAGTTGCAAGAGGAAGGGTAAAGCTAAATGTCGCTCCTACCATTGGTTGGCTACTTACATATAAAGAGCCACCCATTAATTCAATTAATTGTCGACTGATTGATAAACCAAGACCTGAGCCTTGACGATAGCGGTTTGAATCATGACCTGCTTGAATTAATGGTTCGAAAATATGTTCTAATTCATCTGCCGGAATTCCGTGCCCAGTGTCTACGACCTGAACTCGCAAGAATTGATCTACAACACTTGCTGAAATAACAATTTTACCTTCTGATGTATATTTAATCGCATTGCCAATAAGATTATAAAGAACCTGTTCAAGTCGTTGCTCATCGACAAAAACAACAGGTAATGATTTATCTACTTGGTTAATAATGCGAATGGATTTATTTCCAAGAAGGTGTTGTGATAACTCCAGAACTAAACTGGTTGCTGAGGATAGATCGGTAACATGCTTATTTATATCAAGGTTACCATGACGCATTTTATGATAATCAAGTAGGTCATTAACCAGACTTGTTAAGCGTTGACCACTATTTATAATTATCTCCAATTGATGGCGGTGAGATGCCGATATTGGACCGTTGGCTCCTGTATATAAGGCTTCTGCGATGCCAACCATACCATGTAGTGGTGTTCTTAACTCATGCGATGTGGTTGCTAAGAATTCATCTTTTAATTTATCAGCAGCTTCCAGTTCATTGTTCTTTAATTGAATGGTAGCTAAGTTAGCTTCAAGTTCTTCATTTTGATCTTTAATTAGTTGGATTTTTTCTCTTATTGAGCGTTGCATTCGTGCAAAACTAACTGCTAAGCGACCAATTTCATCTTTTCTATCCGTGCTGATCATCTCCTGATCAAGATCACCAGCAGATACTCGTTCTGCCGCCCATGTTAAGCGTAAAAGTGGCGCTGTGATTGAGTTAGATAAGAAATGCGAAGCAATAACAACACAGACAATGGCTATTATCATTGCAATAACAAAGATTTGCTCAAGTTGTTGAATGCGAGCAAAAGCCTCTTTTTCTGGAAGTTCAAGTGATAGTCCCCATAAATGTCCATCAACATTAATAGAAGTAAATGCGGCAAGCACTTTTTCTCCGTGCTTATCAATAAAGCTACCGACATTTGATTCACCTGATAGCGCCAACTTCATATTTTCAGAGAGGTTTTTTTCAATGTCTTCATTGCTGATACGGGAATAAGAGTCTTGGCCTACAAAGTAGGTTTTGATGGAACTTGTATCAGTATTATCTCCAATCAATTCAATTAGACCTGTATTTGGTAATTTGAATAGAGCAAAACTATGTAAGTAACCTTGCTGTACTATTGGAGCTGCAAACCATGCTACCGTTTCGTTATTTATGGTATTGAAATCAGAAAAAATGATAGGAATATTATCTTCGCTCTCAGGCTTTTTCATTAATGTTCGGATCTTTTTATATGTATCCGCTAACGTACTGTCTTTGTACTTACCTGTTAATAAATTCGTACCATAATTGTCTTCTTTGGCTTTGGAATACACAACGTTGCCATTAATATCAACTAATAGAACGTCACTAAAGTCTGAACGTTTTAAGAGTTCTAAATATGCCCAATGGTAACGTTTATGTAAAAGACGGTAGCGTTCACTACCAATATAAGAGTCTGATTCAGGAAGAACACTGGTTCTAATTTTATCACCAGAGCCTGTGATATATCGCAGTTGTGCGTTTTTACGAGCGTCTTCTATGGATGTACCTAAGTGTGGAAACGCACTAACTAAACCATAAAATCGACCACCACTTGCATTAGCTAGCTCAGAGCGAGCAAATCCTAATACTTCGGACTTACGCCCTTTAAAGTAATTTGTAATTTGTTGTTCTTTGTTATCTCGTAATGACACAAGATGCGCGGTACTTTGTGTTGCAAGATCTTGGCTGTGAGAGTGAAGAAAGAAAATTGCAATAAGTGACAATGGCGTTATGCTTAAAACAAGAAACGCAATCATCAACGTATTTTGTAGACGTTTAAAGTGTTGTTTTTTATCCATTTGAAGGCCTAGTCCACACTGTTATCCATTCAGCGAAATTGACATATTTAACGTGTCAGTAAGTTTTATTGAGTTTGATTTTAACGAGAAACTCTGCTGCTTCTTATACTTAATTCATGTTAAAAATCAAGCAGCAGAGTGATAAAGTGCGGCGGGAGGCAAGAATTATTTTTGAGCTGAATAGATCTTAAATTTGTTATTTTTAGCTAATGTTAGGCACTCACCAAATGCTTTTTCAATGATTGGTGGGTACTGTAAAAAGCTATTGGCCACTAAAATTAATTGCCCTTCATGGGTTAAATTTTGTGGTGCTTTTTCTAATAGCTCTTCTGTTGAAGAATAATGTGTTTTAAGACCTGCATGGAAAGGAGGATTACTGACAATAAATTGGTAATTCTCTTTAGTATCTGAATACACATCACTTGCAAATACACAGCCTTCAAGGTTATTGGCTTTTAACGTTTCAATAGAAGAGGCTATAGCAAGCGCACTGATATCAACCATATCTAAGTGAATTTTAGGATTGATTGTTTTCATTACCGAACCAATAACACCAGCACCACATCCAAAATCAAGTACATGGCCTCGTAGTGCGGGTAAGGTTTGTAGTAAAAGCTCAGAGCCTTTATCAAATTCGCCGTGGCTGAATACACCAGGTAAGCTTCTTACTTCGATAGTGTGGTTTTCAAATTCAACTTGGTATTCTTTAAACCAATCTTGCTGATTGAATGTTGGCGCTTCTTCAGTACACTGACCCCAATAAAAGCTACAACGACGAGCTGAATCAAATTTATTTATCGGACCAAAATCAGCAAACATTTTTTCAATGCTTTTTACACCACTTCGGTTTTCACCAACAACAACAATTTCCGTGCTTTTGCCCAGTTTTGCTAACAGCATCGTTAGTAAGTATTCTGCTTCTGCTTTTGCTTTAGGCCAGTAGAGTAAAATCATATCGGCATTGGTTGTTTCTGTTAATTCAGAACCAAAATAGCAGTGAATAGAATCATGCTCAGCAAATTGCTTATAGTATGAATAGTTAGTCGTGAAAATTGAGGTTGATTCACAATGCTTTGCTAGCTCAAAAGGAAAGTCATCGATTAACTCACCAGCAATGAGAACATGCTTGCCTTCAAAATAAGCAAGTTGGCGTTGAGTAATTTGACTTGGTGCAGAGTAAGACATTATGGCCTCGAAATAATATAAAAACTGGCAGGATTGTCCCACAAAGTGATAGGAAGGAAAAGAAAAGGCCACTGAAGATGATGAAAAATCAGTGGCCTTAAATGGTTTTAAATCGCTTTAGTTCTTATCTTGTTGATCTAAAAAAGTCTTAAATTCAGTTTCGTACATATTAAATAAAACTAATGTTAGAGCAAAAATGATTGGACCATAAATTAATCCAATTAAACCATAAAGCTGTATACCACCTAATAATGAGAAGAAAATCAGTAAGGTATTCATACCAGAGTTTCCTTGCATTAAGAGTGGTCGTACGATGTTATCAATAGATCCTACAACTAATACGCCCCATGCAGTTAAGAAGATGGCCCATTCCCATTGATTAGTAAGCAATAGATAAATGGTTGCTGGAACCCAAATTAAAGCGGTTCCTACAACTGGAATAAATGAAGCAAACCCCATCATTGTTCCCCAAAATAGACCAGGGAACCCTGCAAGCCACATAGCAAAACCACCGGCAATACCTTGTGCTATTGCTGTCAAAAATGAACCAAGAACTGCTGATTTCGAGACTTGTTCAATTTCATCTAATAAACGATCTTCTTGGCTGCGTGAAAGAGGTAATACATGGCGAAATGCTGAAATGATTTTGTCTTGGTCACGAAGTAAAAAGAACAAAACGAATAACATTAAAAAGAAATTCATTAGAACATTAGTTACATCACCAACAATTTGAGCGCTCATTCCAACAATTCGAGTGCCTATTTGCGATGCAAGTTGCGCCACTTTTTGAGTGACCTCTGCAGGATCTATGGCATCAAAAGGTAGGTATTTATTAATAAAAGATAACGCTTTTGCGACAAACGGGTGTTGGAATAAGGTTTGTATTCCACCATCAATAACCCAGTGGTAAGCGTCTTTTGAGAATGTTGCACCTTGTTGAACAATGGCAATAAAAACAAAGAATAGAGGAATAGCAATAATAAAAGTTAACGCCATACAAGAAAGTATTGCAGCACTATTTGGGCTGTTAGGGAGTCGGTCACTGATTTTATTATGTAAAGGTGCAAATAATAACGACATAATAAAAGCAAGAATGATTGGGTTTAAGTAGGGTTCAATTAAAAGGAAGCATGCGTAACCAGCAGCAAGCAAAGCAGCAATTAAAACCCAATGACTGGAGTTCAGTTTATTGAAATGAGACACATTATTCCCTTATGATGCGATTATCGGTTTATAAAATTAAGATGATAGCAATTTAGATAGTTATATAGCTAGTTGATCATCATAGCAAGATTAATGGAGAGTAACGATGGGCTGTTGTGATAAAGAGACATGCGCGGGAAGTAAGAAAAAAAGATTTCCAATTATTCCTGTGATAGTTATCGGGTTATTGGTGGCAGTTGTGTATTTTTGGCAATAATTACTTATTAAGTATTATCACTTTTTCATGGTAGGGTGATTAAGCTGTTACTGGGTTATTATGGCTATATTATATGAAAAAAGGCTCTCAATAATGAAAGCCTTTATCTGATTAAAATAAATCTTATTTAGTTTCAGAAGCAATGATCGCGAAACACTGGTCAGCAGCTTCTAATGTCGCTTCGATTTCTTTTGGTCCATGAGCCAAAGAAGTGAAGCTTGCTTCAAATGCTGAAGGTGCTAGGTATACCCCTTTCTTAAGCATTAGGTGGAAAAAGCGTTTAAATCTTTCAATATCACACTTAGCAACATCAGCGTAGCTGGTTACTGTTTCTTGATCGGTAAAGAAGAAACCAAACATTCCGCCCACTTGGTTCACAACCATTGGGATGCCGTGTTTATTTGCTAACTCTTTAAAACCATTAGCTAGATGTTTCGTTGTATCTGCAAGGCGTTTTTCATTACCTTCTTCAGTTAATACTTTTAAGCAGGCAAAACCAGCAGCCATCGCTACAGGGTTACCTGAAAGTGTACCTGCTTGGTAAACTGGTCCAGTAGGTGCAATGTATTGCATTACGTCTTTACGACCACCAAATGCACCAACAGGCATACCACCGCCGATTACTTTACCTAATGTTGTTAGGTCTGGTTTGATGTTGTAGTAACCTTGAGCACAGTTTTCAGCCACACGGAAACCAGTCATTACTTCATCAAAAATTAATAGAGCACCTTCTTCATCACAAATTTGACGAAGTCCTTCGTGGAACCCTTCTACTGGTGGAATACAGTTCATGTTACCAGCTACTGGCTCAACAATAATACAAGCGATTTCGCCTTTATTTGCAGTGAATAGTTCACGAACAGAATCTAAATCATTAAAAGTTGCTGTTAATGTGTATTTAGCAAAATCAGCAGGAACACCAGGAGAACTTGGCTGACCTAGGGTTAATGCACCAGAACCTGCTTTAACAAGTAAGCTATCAGCATGGCCATGGTAACAGCCTTCAAATTTCATGATTTTATCACGGCCTGTGTAACCACGAGCCAAACGAATAGCACTCATTGTTGCTTCAGTACCTGAACTTACCATGCGAACTTGTTCCATTGATGGTACGAGTTCAGAAACTAATTCAGCCATAGTAATTTCAGTTTCAGTGGGTGCACCAAAACTTAAACCACGTTGTGCTGCAGAGATAACTGCTTCACGAATTGCGGCATGGTTATGACCAAGGATCATTGGACCCCAAGAACCAACATAATCAATATAAGCTTTGCCATCGGCATCAAAAATTAAAGGGCCATCGGCACGCTCAACGAAAATTGGTGAGCCACCAACGCCAGCAAAAGCACGAACAGGAGAGTTTACACCGCCAGGGATTTTATCTTGCGCTTTTGCAAATAGTTCTGCTGATTTGGTCATTACTTATATCCTCATAGTAATTAATTTGGACCAGTTGGGCGCTATTGTACCTAAAAAAGCTTGAGTTGATCGTATTAATCCCCATCTAATAGTAAAATAGTACTGATAAATGCGATCTTCATTTTATGAGAACGCAGAGAAGAGCGATTGAATACTTGAATGAAACAGTCAGGTATTAGATAATCGCCTATAAAATAGAATTGGAAACCAATCCTGAGAGGTTTAAATGAGTGATGTATCTGTGCCGTTAACGTTTTCTGATGTTGCAGCAGCAAAAGTAAAAACGTTAATTGCAGAAGAAGAAAACCCAAATCTAAAACTACGAGTTTATATTACTGGTGGTGGTTGTAGTGGTTTCCAATACGGCTTTACTTTTGATGAAGACGTAAATGAAGGTGATATGACAATTGAAAACGATGGCGTTACATTAGTTGTTGATCCAATGAGCTTACAATATTTGATTGGCGGTAAAGTTGATTACACCGAAGGTTTGGAAGGTTCACGTTTCTTCATTGATAACCCAAATGCAACGACAACGTGTGGTTGTGGTGCATCATTCAGTGTGTAAGTCCTGAGTATTCAAAGGTAAGTAGCGGAGTTTACTTACCTTTTTTATTATAAAAAATCATAATTTTGAGTAACAGCAAGTTCAGATGTATTGCTGTTAGTTTTTGTTTCCTAAGCGCTAAGGATTGTTGCTATGGGTAAATTTACATCTGTTTTTTTTTCTTATCTTATCCATAGACCTTGGATTATCTCTTTTCTTTTATTCCTCAGCTTATTTTTATGGGTCATGAGTGGACCTTCAAACGCGGAAGAATCATCAATAGAGACAAAAAGCTCGCCTCTTACCATACCATTAGCCAACGTGGTTATTGAACGTTTTGAATCTATCCCTACTCATAAAACCATTTCTTTGTATGGACGAACTAGCCCTGATAAACAAGCCATATTAGGAGCTCAAGTTGCAGCTCAGATTGAAGAATTGTTAGTAAATAAAGGCGTTAGAGTCACAAAAGGGCAACCCATCGCTCGTTTAGATATGGCCGATCTTGATTTGCAATTAAGCCAAGCTAAAGCCATCTACTCAGTTCGAATGAAAGAGTTTAATGCAGCAAAAGAATTAAAACGTAAAGGCTTACAAGGAGAAGTTGCGTTTAGCCAGTCACAAGCCTCACTTGCTGAAGCAAAAGCAAGAGTTCGTAATGCTGAGTTAATATTAGAAAATACTACGATCACGGCGCCATTTGATGGCATTGTTGAGCACCTGTTTATTGAAGTCGGTGACTTTGTCAGTCGTGGTGATCCTGTTGCTAAAGTCGTTGTTCTTGATCCACTTGTTATTGATGTCAATGTTAGTGAAAGGCATATCAGTCAAATAACAAAACAACAAAAAGCAGATGTTAGTTTTATTAATGGTGCTTCAATTGAAGGCTATGTTCGTTATATTTCAAAAATATCATCGTCATCAACCAATACATTTTCAGTAGAAATAGAAATTCCCAATATTGGTGGAAAGATCCCTGCAGGTGTGAGTTCTGAAGTCGCTATTAATTTAGCGCTTCAACCAGCAATAAAAGTCACTCCAGCAATGCTCGCATTAAATGAAAGTGGGGATTTGGGGGTAAAAACAGCGATAGAAGCTGAAGGGCATAGTGAGACGGCTCATAAAGTTAAGTTTGTTCCTATTCAGTTAGTTAAGGCTGAAGATGATGGTGTTTGGTTAACAGGGCTTGGGAATGAAGTGGATATTATTACTGTTGGACAAGGATTTGTTCGTGATGGTGACTTCATTCATATTCAGCGTAAATAGGGACATTATATGCTAGCTATTATTAATGCGGCATTGGGTCGCTCTCGTACCATGTTGATGCTGTTGGTTTTATTACTTATTGCTGGTGTGTCGACGTATCTCGTTATACCAAAAGAGTCCAATCCAGATATTACGATCCCTATTATTTATGTATCTATGAGTCACCAAGGTATTTCTCCTGAAGATTCTGAGCGTTTACTCGTGCGCCCAATGGAGCAAGAATTACGCTCTATTGAAGGGATAAAGGAAATGACTGCGGTTGCAGGGGAAGGGCATGGCTCAGTGACATTAGAGTTTAGTGTTGGAGTCGATTTAGATAAAGCCTTAACGGACGTGAGAGATGCGGTTGATTTAGTTAAGCCAAACCTTCCAGAAGAGAGTGATGAGCCAACGGTTCATGAGGTTACATTAGCGGCTGAGCAAGCCGTATTATCCGTGGTTTTATATGGCACTGTTCCTGAGCGAACCGCGGTTCAAATTGCAAGAAAGCTGCAGGATAAACTCGAAAGTTACAAACAGATACTTGAAGTTGATATTGCAGGAGATAGAGAAGATGTCGTTGAAATTATTGTCGATCCTCTTTTGCTTGAGAGTTACGGGTTAGATCAGGCCGCCATCTATAATTTAATAGCATTAAATAATCGTGTTGTTGCTGCTGGTTTTGTTGATACTGGTTATGGTCGGTTTTCAGTAAAAGTCCCTTCTGTTTTTGAATCATTAAAAGATGTACTAGAGCTGCCAATCAAAGTCGATGGAAAACAAGTGGTCACTTTTGGTGATATTGCCACGGTTCGTAAAGCATTTAGAGATCCTAATAGTTATGCTCGATTAAATGGTGAAAAAGCCATTGTTCTCGATATAAAAAAACGTTCCGGGGAAAATATCATTGAAACCGTTGAGATTGTAAAGGCGGTACTATCGAGAGCTCAGCAACTTGATGATTGGCCAAATAATTTATTAGTTAAATACACGTGGGATGAATCTAAAGATGTAAAGATCATGCTTAATGATCTTCAGAATAATATTCTTTCCGCTATTTTATTGGTTGTTATCGTTATCATTGCAATTTTAGGAGCAAGAACTGCTCTTTTAGTTGGAATATCAATTCCCGGCTCTTTCTTAACAGGTTTACTTATACTTGCAGTTTCAGGGTTAACCATCAATATTGTTGTTCTATTTTCATTAATCATGGCCGTAGGAATGTTGGTTGACGGCGCTATTGTTGTAACTGAATACGCTGATCGTCGAATGCAAGAGGGAGCTCATCGTGTAGAAGCTTATAGAGAAGCTGCACAACGAATGGCATGGCCAATTATTGCATCAACAGCGACAACATTAGCGGCATTTGCTCCTCTATTATTCTGGCCTGATATTACTGGGGAATTTATGAAGTATCTGCCATTAACTTTGATTGCGACGTTAAGTGCATCTTTAGTTATGGCTCTGTTATTTGTTCCCGTTTTAGGGAGTTTGTTTGGTAAACCGCAGCAAGTCCTCCCTAAAAAAAGAGTGAAATTACAGGCACTAAGTAGAGGAGACTATACTCAAGCTGAAGGGGTCACTAAGCTATATTATCAAACGCTTTCATTTTCATTAAAGCACCCCTTTAAGATTTTATTATTAGCAATAACGTTTGCTGTCGGTATTGGATTTACTTACGCCAAAGCGGGACTCGGTGTTGTTTTCTTTCCTGATGTCGATCCTCCATTTTTAACCGTAAAAGTTCGTTCTCATGGTGATCTTTCTATTGATGAGAAAGATAAAATTATGGTTCAGGTTCAAAATCAAATATTAGGAATGGAAGAGTTAGACAGTATTTATACTCGAACGGGTGGCGACGATGAAATAGGACGTATCCAAATTACTCCAATTGATTGGCAAAACAGAAGGCCAGTAAAAGAGATAATTGAAGATCTCCGAGTGAAAACGAAAGATATTGCAGGTGTTGAATTGGAGTTCAGTACACCAAATGCAGGGCCTCCTAGCGAGCATGATTTAGTGATAGAACTCAGTGCGAGAAATGGAGAACTATTAAATCAATCCATCACTCAAGTTCGTAAATGGGTTGATTCAAATGCAGCATTTACTAATGTTAGTGATACTTCTAATAAGCAGGGTATTGATTGGAAAATTGATATTCGACGAGATGATGCAGCAAGATTTGGTGCCGATGCAACATTAGTTGGTAATACCGTTCAGTTTGTCACTAATGGTTTAAAAATTGGTGACTACCTACCTGATGATAATGATGAACAGGTCGATATTCTTGTACGTTTTCCTGAAGAGCATCGAGATATCGGGCGATTTGATGAGCTTAGAGTAAAGACGAATAATGGACTTGTTCCAATTACTAATTTTGCACGCATTATTCCTACGCACAAACAAGATACGATTCACCGAATAGATGGGCACAGAATTTTATCGGTAAAAGCCGACATGAGTGAAGGGTATAACCTGAGCATTGAGCTTCCTAAAGTTGAGGAGGTACTAAAAAATCTAGACTTACCTAAGGGCGTTGAATTTAAATTAAGAGGACAAAATGAAGAGCAAAATAATTCAGCCGCATTTTTGCAGAATGCTTTTCTTGTAGCACTTGCTGTTATGGCAATTATTTTAGTTACTCAATTTAATAGTTTTTATCAGGCATTCTTAATCTTAAGTGCAGTTCTTTTTTCAACCGTTGGCGTGTTTGCTGGTTTACTTATTTTCCAGCGCCCGTTTGGCATTATTATGTCAGGCATTGGGGTAATTTCATTAGCAGGGATCGTCGTTAATAATAATATTGTACTGATTGACACCTATAACACCTTACGCAAAGAAGGCATTGAAAAAGTCGATGCTATTTTGCGAACTGGCGTTCAGCGTTTACGACCTGTTATGTTAACCACGGTAACGACCATTTTGGGATTAATGCCAATGGTGCTAGAAATGAATATTGATTTAGTTAATCAAAAAGTGGAATTTGGTGCACCAAGTACTCAGTGGTGGTCGCAATTAGCCACTGCTGTTGCAGGAGGCTTGGCCTTTGCAACCGTTCTAACATTAGTACTGACACCTTGCTTGTTAATGCTTGGAAGAGACAAAAAAATAAGAGAATTACTTGATTAAAAAAAAGCCCTAATTATCTCTAATTAGGGCTTTAATTTTAGTTATTCATGGTTAATTACTGGATGGTTACCAACAATAAACTGACTGTATTGCTCTAATTGCTTTAAGCGTTCTTTAGCCACAATTTCAAACTCTTTTTTGTCTTTACCTGTTAAGGATTTTGACTGTGGTAAAGATACTGTTCGAGCATCTTTATGAACGCCATTTACTAAGAATTCATAATGAAGATGTGGACCTGTTACTCGGCCTGTTCCACCAAGAGTACCAATAGTTTCACCTTGCTTAACTCTTTGACCTGCACGTACATAACGTTTAGTCATGTGTAGGTATTTCGTTATGTAAGTATTGCTATGTCGAATAAAGACATAATTACCATTAAATTGATTATAACCAGCTTTATCTACTACGCCATCACCGGCAGCCCAAATAGGGGTGCCAACTGGCGCAACATAATCAGTCCCTCTATGAGCTTTTCTTTGTCCTGTTACTGGATGCAGACGACGAGGGTTAAAATTAGAGCTAACGTAACGGAAATTGATTGGTGAACGCAAGAAAGCTTTTTTCATCGCTCGGCCATTTGGTTCGTAAAAATTGCCGTTTTTATCGTTTCTTATCGCTGTGAAAGTATCGCCACGGTTAGTAAAAGAAGCGGCGATAATATTGCCTTTTCCAGCATATTCACCTTCAACATACTTCTCTTCATAAAGAACTTTAAAATTGTCGCCCTCTCGGATATCTAAAGCAAAGTCGATATCCCATCCAAAGATACCTGCAAGCTCCATAATTTGATTAGGGTTTAGTCCCGCACCAATTGAAGCATTCCAAAAATTTGAGGTGATAGTTGCTTTAGTATAATTAAGCTGAGTTTCAATATCTTGTTTTTCAAATAAACCAATATAGCTGTCACCAACTTTACTAATACGGTAAGTTTCAAATTTACTGATAGGGCGTATAAGTTGGACGATGTCTTGATCTTGGTTAAACCCAAATTTTAATTTGTCACCAGGACGTAAGCGAGTGAGTTGGTTTTCAATTTCTTTATCGCTACTGGTGAGTTTTAGAAGTTGGCTGTATCCCAAACCGATGCGACTAAATAAAACAGAGGCGCTTTCCCCTGATTTTACTGTATAGGTTTCCCAAGATAATTGTTGGTTTTGAGCATTTTTTTCATGAGAAACGAGGGCTTCTTTTCTTATCTCAATTGGGTATGTTTGACCTACCGCTAATTTATAAAAGCCTGAATCAGGGGCGACAGAGTCTGGTATTGTTGCAATAGCTACAACAATCCCTGCGCTGCAAAGACCAATCAGAATGCGATGGATTACAGGAATGCGAGTTAATTTAGATAATATCATTCGATTAGTTAGTAAAGAGTGAATAAAAATAACAACCTAGAAGTGTATCGTGTTTTGAAGTTAACTACTATGTGAGGAACTTGTAGTTTGGTCACCTTTTTATAAAAAAAAGTTCATTAATTTAAAGAAATAAATAAAAACAGGTCAAATATGAGGCCATATATATAGCTATGGCCTATTTAAATTATTTATTAAGAGCGAAGGTTGGTAACGATAAGTGCCATCGAATGGCAGCTAATCTAATGATTAATGTAGCAGTGACACCCAGTAACATTGCTGTAGAACTTTGAACATTGAACTCGAGAGCAGAAGTATGAACGATGCCACCAAGAATGCACGCAGTAGCATACACTTCACTTCTTAATACCATAGGGACTTCTCTGGCTAGTACATCTCGAATAATGCCGCCGCCGCAACCTGTAATTACCCCCATAATAACGGCGACCATTGGATCTGCATTGTAATTAAGTGCTTTTTCTACACCAATCCCAACAAAGACAGCTAATCCAATAGCATCGGAAACGGGAAGTACATACCAAGGTAGGCGTCTAGGTCTTCTGATGATTAACATAGTTAAAATGCAGGTAATGAAAATGACCAATAAATAATTGGTGTCGTTAATCCAGAAAACGGGAGTTGCACCTAAAGCCATATCCCTTATCGTACCGCCACCTATTGCGGTAACACTTGCTAAAACGGTGACGCCAAATGGGTCCATTTTTAATCGACCAGCCAGTAACACTCCTGAAATGGCGAAAATGGCAGTACCAAACATATCAATTGTATAGATTAACATCTTGTCCTCTATGACTTACTGCATGATGTTGTTGAAAGAAAGTTATAAACCCTGTTTTAATATGACCATTATTGAGCTTTGAAGAATGAGCCAAATCGCTATTCTCCAGCTTAAAAAACGGTGAATTTGTGCTAAATGAATCGCTGATGGGGCTATTTTTCCACCTAGTTTTGCTCGGTTGATTTTCTTTCCTTGATAAATAACAGGTCCACCTAAAGAAAGCTCAAACTTTTTTCCAATAATAATAAGTAGCCCTGCATTATTTTTATTGGCCCAGTTCTTTTTTTGTAATTGTAACTGTTGAAAAGAATGACGGATGTTTTTGTCTATAAAACAAAGGAGGGTGAAAAGCTTAAGTGGGAGAAAATCTAAGATATATTGAATACGTAGAGCTGGGATGCCAAAAGGTCGAAATGAATCTCTAGATGGAGACCACGCTCTTGCTAACTCTAATGATAATCGATAAACAAAAGCTCCAATTCCACCAGCAATACCATACCAAAATAAGACCCCAATAACGGTTCTCGCATAAGCCAAAATGATCGTTTCACTAGATGCTTTACCTAAACCTAGTAATGATAATGGTTCTACGTCTCTATTTACCCAATGTTTGAGGGTTTCTTTTGCTTTGCTTTTATCCTCTTTATTAATGGCGTGAATCGTATCTTTACACAGTTTTTCAACACCGCGCCATTCTAATGACAACAATAATAACCCAAGATTAAAAAGAGGGATGTTCCAAATAAGAGGCACTGCTGCAATATATACAATGATTACAGGAATAATCATCAATGCCCATGCAAGGGAGCCAGAAAGTAGTCGTTGCTGATAAGGGCGAGAAGTATTTACCTTTTCAGCTAGGATTAAAGCAAATTTATGCCAGAAAGACATTGGATGAAACTGAGCTGAAATAGGAATAATGAGGTGAAAAATTAAAGCCCCCCATAAAACTAATAATGAGTAATCTGAAATAAAGAGAGTTAATTTATCTAGCATGAGATGATTCTTTATATATAAAAGAAGATAAAATTGAGCCAGAGGAACTGGCTCAATAAAATAAGATTACTTTAATAAAGCAACCATGTTTAATACCATTTCTGATGAGCTTTGCGCTGCAAGAGGAAGGAATTCATCAAAACTCATTGGTGACTCTTTATCTGCTACATCAGAAATAGCGCGAACCACAACAAAAGGGGTATTGAATTGGTGACATGTTTGCGCGATAGCTGAGGCTTCCATTTCTACAGCAATTACTGAAGGGAAGTGAGTGCGGATAAACTCTTGGCGCTCAGGAGTACAAACAAAAACATCACCAGTACAAATTAATCCGCGAACAGCGTGCTTATTACTCATTTCAGTTAACGCTTGCTCAGCAGTTGTGATTAGCTTTTCGTCAGCAATAAATGCAGCTGGCTGTTGAGCCATTTGACCCATTTCGTAACCAAAAGCAGTTACGTCAGCATCGTGGTGGCGAACCTCTGTTGAAATTACTACGTCACCAAGATTTAATGATGAATCAAAGCCACCAGCAGAACCTGTATTAAGAACCACATCAACATTATGCTCAGCAATAAGAAGAGTTGTTCCAACTGCTGCTGCAACTTTACCAATTCCTGATTGTAATAAAACAACGTCAGCGCCATTTAATGTACCAGTATAAAAAGTACAACCAGCTTTAGTTACTGTTGATAGACCTTCAATTTTGTCTTTAAGAATGGCAACTTCTTGTTCCATTGCGCCAATAATGCCAATTTTCATGTTTATATCTCAATAAAAGTTAGAGTAGTGGATGATTGTAACATAGGTATATAGTACTTAGGAGATATGGAATTTGATGTTTATTCTTAAATAAATAAGAGTTTTTGTTTGTATTTTGAACGTTATGTTTATTTATTGTTCGGTTGGTTATTTTTTTAATAAAAATGCTTGCATCAAAATCTGATACGCCTATACTGCGCATCCACTGACACGGAGAGAGTGATTCACATCACAGTCTGCTTTGTTAGTAAGCTCTTTAAAAATTAGAAACCTATTAATCTGTGTGGGCACTTGTGAATTGATAATCACTATTTGCGAAAGCAAACTGCTTGTTTTCATTTTTTAAAATGAAAGTAAATGGAATCAATGAACTGAGTGACTACACAAAATTACTTTTATGTAACAATCAGTATTAATCATTGAGTCGATATCCTTTCTGCTGAAAGGTATCAAAAAAACTTTAATTGAAGAGTTTGATCATGGCTCAGATTGAACGCTGGCGGCAGGCCTAACACATGCAAGTCGAGCGGAAACGACTTAACTGAACCTTCGGGGGACGTTAAGGGCGTCGAGCGGCGGACGGGTGAGTAATGCCTGGGAATATGCCTTAGTGTGGGGGATAACTATTGGAAACGATAGCTAATACCGCATAATGTCTTCGGACCAAAGAGGGGGACCTTCGG